>CAJXII010000041.1 GCA_913054415.1 uncultured Arcobacter sp. | reverse complement strand
CTAATTATAGAGTAATTTGGCTTGTTGTCTAATTGGGTATGGATTTATTAGGGCTAAAATATCCCTACAAAAAAGTAAGATAGCTTCTGTTTTGATTTTGGATATATTTAGAATCATAACTTACTTCTAGTAGTATAACCCTATTAAAAAAGAGATAAACTCTTTTGTGGTATTTTTATCATCAATAGATTCATTTTCCTGAGTAGATTTATGGATAAGTGTTGCCATATTTGATACTAGATACTCAGCTTGTTCTTGAGAGAGTTTGTTTATATTGGTTACCATATTGGTTTTAACATCAAATGGTTCAAGACTCTCTTTCATAGCGATACCATAAGCCATATTATCCAAAGTAGTTGCTATATTTATAGGTAATGAATCATAAACTGATTGAAGATGACTCTCTTGTGATAGTTGCTGATTTAATAGTTGTTGATGTAAAATTGTAATCCCCCTTAAAAGATATTACAAAATTATATCAAAACTATTTATAATTAATAATTAAGTCCTACAGCATCTCTTATTATTTTTAGTTTTTCTTGTGCTATTTTTCTAGCTTTATTAGCACCAAAAGCTAAAATCTCTTTTACTTCATCTGGATTATTAAGATAATGTTCCCTTCTTTCTTGATATGGAGCAAAGTGTTCATTGATCTTATCTAGTAGTGTTAGTTTAAAATGCCCATACCCTTCACCTGGTGTTGCATATCTTTTTTGAAGCTGGATAAGTTCATCATCTGTCATAAATAATTTACACAAAGTATAAACATTACAGTTTTGCCATTGTTTTGGTTGATCAAGTTCTGTAGAGTCTGTGACGATTTTCATCACTTGTTTTTTTAACCCTTTTTTTGTTCCAAACATATCTATTGTATTGCCATAAGATTTGCTCATCTTTGCACCATCTGTTCCTGGAACACTTTGGACAACTTCATCTATTTTATGCTGAGGGATTGTTAAAATATCTCCATAGGTGTTGTTAAAAGTTTGTGCTATATCTCTTGTCATCTCTACATGTTGGATTTGATCTTTTCCTACAGGCACAATATCACTGTCAAAAAGAAGTATATCTGCAGCCATCAAAACAGGATATGAAAAAAGTCCATGGTTTGAAGCTATCCCTTTTGCTACTTTATCTTTATAACTATGTGCTCTTTCAAGTAGTCCCATAGGTGTATGATTTGAAAGTATCCAATATAGTTCTAAAACTTCAGGCACATCACTTTGCACCCAAAAAGTTGATTTTTCAGGATCCATTCCAAGACTTAAAAAATTTACCGCTGCTTCAAAGATATTTTTTTGTAAAAACTCTTTATCTTTTACAGATGTAAGAGCATGATATGAAGCTATAAATGCAAATAGTTCCCCATCATTTTGAGACTCTATCATCTTTTTTATCATACCAAAATAGTTTCCTATATGTATAGTTCCACTTGGTTGTATTCCACTTAAAATTCTCACTACTGAACCTTTATAATTTTTTCGATATAATAGCAAAAAAATTTGGAGAGATAGATGAAACAACTTTTAAAATATCTTTTTGTTGGAATAATATCATTGGTGCCACTATTTGTAGTTATCCAATTTATACTTTGGTTTAGAAGTATAACTATAGAGATATTTGATTTTATATCTAATTATACAAATAATAGTTTTTATACAAGTATATTTGTATTTTTATCTCTTTTTATATTGATATTAATAGGATACAATATAGAAAAAGCAGGAAAATCTTTGATTATTTCAGTTATCGATATTATACTTGAAAAAGTTCCAGCTATTAGCACTATTTATGCTGTTGTAAAAAAAATAACTGATCTATTCTCTTCAAATAAGAAAAACAATAAAAAAGAGGTTGTTCTAGTAGAGTATCCTAAAAAAAATATGTGGGTTCCAGCTTATATTTTGAGTGATTATAAAGATGTTGTGGTATTGTTTATACCAACAAGTCCAAACCCTACAAGTGGATATACAGTTATAGTTGATCGTAAAGAGATTAGATCTACAACATTAACTATTGCTGAAGCTAGTCAATTTATTATTAGTATGGGTGCAGATTTTGTTAAAAAAGAGGAAATAGCACAGATTATAGACAAGAGTAAAGAAGAGGAAAAATAAATATGATAGATAAAAAATTATTGGAAAAAGATTTTGATAGTGTTGCTTCTTTGTTGGCACAAAAAGGTGTAGAAACTACCAAATTAAATGATATTAAACAACAAATAGAGTTTGCCAAAGAGAAAAGAAAACTTATGGAGCAAACTCAAGCTCAACAAAAGCAACTATCAGCTCAATTTGGAGCATATAAAAAAGAGGGGAAAGATATAACTCCACTTCAGGAGCAAATCTCTACTTTAAAACAAACAAAACAAACTTTAGAGGATGAGGTTAAAGATATTGAATCAAAACTTCAAGAGATACTTATGGGTATCCCAAATATTCCTGATCCAAGTGTTCCTTATGGTAAAGATGAAGATGAAAATGTAGTGATTGAAACTATTGGAGAGAAACCAACATTTAGCTTTGAACCAAAAGAGCATTGGGCTTTGGGTGAACAAAGTGGGCAGATAGATTTTGCAAGAGGTGTGAAATTGGCAAAAAGTAGATTTAGTGCATTAAATGGAACTCTAGCCAAACTAGAAAGAGCTTTGATAAACTATTTTCTTGATTTTAATACACAAAGAGGATTTAGTGAGTGGTATGTTCCTTTTATGGCAAATAGCAATACTCTAAGAGGAACAGGTCAGCTACCAAAATTTGAAGATGATCTTTTTAAAATAGAGGGTGAAGATTTGTATCTTATCCCAACTGCTGAGGTTCAACTTACAAATTTATATAACGATGAGATCATAGCAAAAGATGAGTTGCCATTGCTTCTTACATCTTATACACCTTGTTTTAGAAAAGAAGCGGGAAGTGCAGGAAGAGATACAAGAGGAATAATAAGACAGCATCAATTTGATAAAGTAGAACTTGTAGCTATTACTGCTCAAGATCAATCTCAAGAGATTTTTGAAAAGATGGTAAATACTGCAAGTGAACTTCTTACTTCACTTGGATTGCCACATCAAAAAGTGCAATTATGCACAGGAGATTTGGGATTTAGTGCATCTACAACTATAGACCTTGAGGTTTGGCTTCCTGGACAAAACAAATATAGAGAGATAAGTTCGATTAGTAATACAAGAGAGTTCCAGTCAAGAAGAGCAAAAATCAGATATAAAGATGGTAAAAAAAATATTTTATGTCATACTTTAAATGGAAGTAGTTTAGCAGTTGGACGAACAATAGTTGCTATTATGGAAAATTATCAAAAAGAAGATGGAACTATTGAAATTCCTGAAGTTTTAAAAAGATATATCTAACAAATAGTTATTAAAATTTTAACTCGCTTACATCGTCCTCGATGGAAGTATCCATCCCCATCGGGGACGATGGGGACGAGAAAGAAAAAGAGAAAATATTTGAAGAATAAACTAAAGTGAATTTCACTTTAGTTTTGATACAATAACATATAAATAAATTAGTGGAGTTTAATATGGTAGCATTAAGACAAGAACAATTATTTGAAGAAATTAATATTTTACCAGTAGATTTAAAAACTAAAATTGTTGATCAGATATTAAATAGTATTAATCCTATCCATAAATCAATAGATGATTTATGGATTGAAGAAGTTAATAAACGAAAAAATGATATTGAATATGGCAATGTAAAGCTAATAAATGGAGATGATGTTTTTTCAAAAATAGCTCAAAGATTAAAAGCATAAATGAAATATTCATTTCACCCAGAAGCTGAAATTGAATTTAATGTTTCAATAGATTATTATGAAAAGTGTCAAGCAAACTTGGGTTTAGAGTTTGCAAATGAAGTTTATGAAACTATCCAAAGAATATTAGATTTTCCAAATGCTTGGCAATCTTTAGATAATGACATCAGAAGATGTTTAATAAATAGATTTCCATTTGGAATAATTTATTATCAAAGAGATGATGAAATTATTATTTTAGCAGTAATGCAATTAAACAGAAAACCAAACTATTGGTTAAGTCGTAGTGAAAAGTAAACTTATATAATATAACTCGCTTCCATCGTTTTTGATGGAAGTGTCCATTTTAGGTTATTATTTTTTAAATTGTAGTATGCATTCCCATCGAAATCTTTATTCATTCCTTAAAACTTCTAGCACATTAATAGATGTAGCTTTTTTAGCTGGATAATATGATGATAAAAATACAATAACAACAGACCCAAACAATATAGATAAGAAATCTACCTCTTTTAAATCAAGTGGCAGTTTGGTTGTTCCATAAACATCTGCTGGCAAACTAATAATATCAAAATTCCCTAATACATAGATACTTAAAAATCCTAAAATTACACCAACAAAAATACCTCCAAACCCTATGATAATACCTAGTCTTAAAAATATATGTTTAATCTCTTTTGTTGAAGCACCTTGTGATAGAAGTAATGCTATCTCTTTTCGTCTGCTCATTACAGTCATAAGTAGTGAACTTATGATATTAAGTGAAGCTATTAAAATAATCAACATCAATACTAAAAATAGTGCTTCTTTTTCCATTTGCATAGCTGAAAAGAAGTTGCCATTTTGTTGCCACCAACCCACTACACCAATAAGATCTGGTAAAAATTTTTGTAGTTTTTTGATATCTTCAAATGGATGTTTGCTATATATATGTATCCCATCATAACTATTTTTATCTTTTTTTAAAATAGTTTGCAATGCCTCAATAGATGTATAACAATATGCACTATCATAAGCAGTTAATCCAGATTTAAAACTAGATTGATATACAAATCTTTTCATCTTAGGCATCATACTTAAACCACTAGGGGTAATTGTAGTGAAAAATAGTGTAACTTTTTTACCCTTATGCAAATAAAGATCATCTTTGATATTAGCACCAACAATAAGATGATATTTTGGAAGATCTGTAAGACCTTTGAGACTTTTGGCATATATTTTATTTATCATAGATTCTCTACTTTGATCTACTCCAAATAAAACTCCACCTGACATAGTATCATCATTTTGTATCATAACTTGAGTAGATAAATATGGTGAGAATTTTAGATCAGGGAATTTTTTTTCAAGTTTTAGCAAAAGAGTTTTATCTATACTATCATATAGTTTAGGATAAATACTTAAAGGATAGTTCATAGTAAAAAGTTTATCTTCAAACTCTTTTTGTGTTCCATTCATAACTGCCATAGATACTATTAATACCATTACACCTACTGCAACACCTATAAATGCCAATAAAGCACTTATAGAGATAAATGGATTTTTTTTATCCCATTTTAAATATTTTTTAACTATAAAATTGACTAATTTTGTATTCAAACTTAACTACTCGCAATTAGCCCTTTTTTTGGCCCACTTTTTCCACAACATTGTTTATATTTTTTACCACTTCCACATGGACATGGTTCATTTCTTGCTATTTTTTTACCTCTTACTTTAGGTTTTTCTTCAAGATTTGTTGATATATCTTCAGTAGATGATTCCATTTTTTGTTTCATCTTTTCTAACTCTTGAGCCTCTTCCTCTTGACTTTGTAACTGAATAGTAAATAGCACTTTTATAATCTCTTGTTTGATAGAAGCAATAAGCTCCATAAACATATTGTAACTCTCTTTTTTATATTCTACTAATGGATCTTTTTGGTTATAGCTTCTTAAACCTATACCTGTTTTTAATGTATCCATAGAGTATAGATGATCTCTCCAAGCATTATCTAGTATTTGAAGATATAGTATTCTTTCGATTTCACTTCTTTGTATTGGATCAACTATTTGCATCTTATCGTTGTATATTTTAGTTAAAATAGATATTAGTTTATCATGTAACTCTTGTGGATCATCAGATATTATATCATCTTTTTTGATATCAATATTTAACTCCTCTTTGAGTTTTAAGATAATCCTTTCATAATCTATATCTTCACTAGGCATACCTTCTAAAACATCACAATTATATAGTAGTGAAGCGACATATTCATCCATATTTTCATTTAGTTTTTCACCAATATTATAGTTTGGATCTAAAAGATTATCTCTAAAGCTATAAACAACTTTTCTTTGTTCATTTGCCACATCATCATATTCAAGTAGATGTTTTCTACTTTCAAAGTGCATATTTTCCACTTTTTTCTGTGCATTTTCAACTGCTCTTGTAACCATACCTGATTCTATATGTTCACCCTCTTCAAGTCCAAGTCTGCTCATCACACCAGCTATCTTATCACTTCCAAATATTCTAAGCAAATTATCTTCTAAAGATAGATAAAATTGAGATTCCCCAACATCACCTTGTCGTCCAGCACGACCTCTTAGCTGGTTATCTATTCTTCTACTTTCATGTCTTTCAGTTCCTATAATACACAATCCTCCAAGATCAAGACACTCTTGAGGTAGTTTAATATCAACCCCACGACCAGCCATATTTGTAGCGATAGTTACTGCACCTTTTTGACCAGCATCTTCTACAATTTTACCCTCTTTTTCATGTTGTTTAGCATTTAAAACTGTATGTGGAATATTTGCTTTTTTTAACAATGCACTTAACTCTTCAGATTTTTCAATAGATGCTGTTCCTATTAGGATTGGTTGTCCTGTTTGATGTATTTTTTTAACTCTATTTGCAACAGCATTAAATTTCTCTCTTTCAGTTTTATAAATAAGGTCATTTTTATCATCTCTTACAACAGGCACATTAGTAGGGATAGATACAACATCTAAGTTATATATCTCAGCAAACTCTGTAGCTTCAGTTTGAGCAGTTCCAGTCATACCTGCTAGTTTTTTATACATTCTAAAATAATTTTGAAATGTAATATCTGCTAATGTTTGTGATTCCTCTTGTATTTGAACATTCTCTTTTGCTTCAAGTGCTTGATGTAGTCCATCACTAAATCTTCTACCTTCACTTAGTCGTCCTGTAAATTCATCTACTATTATAACTTCATTGTTTTGTACTACATAATCTACATCTTTTTCAAATAAATAGTTAGCTTTTAAAGCTTGATCAATATTGTGAGATAACATAGCATTTTCAACAGAATACATACTATCTACACCAAAAAGTTTCTCAGCTTTTTCTATACCTTGCTCTGTAAGAAGGATGATTTTATTTTTTTCATCTACACTAAAATCACCTGTAACAATAGGATCTTGATCTGGTCTTGTAGGCTCTGTTCTAGTTCCTTTTTCTAATTGTAAGGCTATTTGGTTTGCTTTGATATAGTCTGAATTTTTTCTATTTGTTGGACCTGATATAATTAGTGGAGTTCTAGCTTCATCAATCAAAATAGAATCAACTTCATCTACTATTACAAAGTTATGTGCTCTTTGAACTTTTTCAGATAGTTCATATTTCATATTATCTCTTAGATAGTCAAATCCAAATTCATTGTTGGTTCCGTATGTAATATCTGCATCATATTGCTCTTTTCTTTGCATCTCATCTTCTATATTACCTACAATAGCACCTACACTATAGCCTAAGAAATTATACAATGGTTCCATCTCTTTAGCATCTCTTGAAGCAAGATAATCATTTACAGTTACTACATGCACACCTTCGCCACTCATAGCATTTAAAACAACTGCAAGTGTTCCCACAAGTGTTTTACCTTCACCTGTTTTCATCTCAGCAATTCTACCATCATGTAGCACCATACCACCTATGAGTTGAACATCATAGTGTCTCATACCAAGAGTTCTTACACTAGCTTCTCTTGTGATAGCAAAACTATCAAATAAAACATCATCAAGTGTTTTTTCACCAGAAAGGACTTGTTGTTTTAGATTATTGAAGCTATCTTTTAGCTCATCATCATCCATAGCTTTATATTTTTCTTCTAGTGAGTTGATCGCAGATATTTTTTTACGATATTTTTTGACCTCTTTATCATTTTTTGTTCCAAAAACTTTTGAAATTAATTTTAACATCTATTGTATTCCTTAGGATAATTTCGTTATTATGTCGCAGATTATATCTAATATGAAATTAAGGTAAGGTAATGAAAATCATAAATATAGTATTTTTATTGGTAATATCACTATTTGCCAACGAACAACATATCAATACACTAGAGGCTAATTTTATACAAAAAGTTACAAATCCATCTAATAAAACTATCACTTACAAAGGTAAAATATATATTAGACAACCCAATCAAATGCTATGGATATATACAACTCCAATTATCAAAAATGTGTATATGATAGGGCAACAAATTATTATGGTTGAACCAGAATTAGAACAAGCGATTTTTACATCTTTGACCAAAGAGATAAATCTAATAGAGTTAATCAACAATCCAAGTAAAGTAGATAAAAAATATAAACTAGGCTACAACAAAGATGGAGTTATAAAATCTATTAGCTACAAAGATGAGGTTGATAACAATATCCTAATAGAGTTTAAAAATATAAAAGTCAATAAGCATATCGAAAATAGTATATTTTTTACAAATATACCAGATGATTATGATATTATAAGAAAATAATAGGTAAACTTACACAGGCACAGTAGATAATAGCTTGATATTATATCAAGAGGAAAGTCTGGGCTTCAGTGAAGTATAGTTCCATCTAACTGATGGCTAGGGCAACCTAAGGGATAGTGCAACAGAAAGTAAACTTCCTATTTTATAGGTAAAGGTGAAACGGTAGAGTAAGAGCCTACCAGTCTTTTGAGTAATCTTAAGAGCTATGTAAACCCAACTAGAAGCAAGAAACGAGTGGTAAAAACTTCACATTTTTTTCGTTTCGCTTGATTTTTAAAGTGATTTAAAAACTAGATAAATTATTATCAAATACAAAACTCAGCTTACAACTGTGCCTATTTATTCTTTAATCATAGGTAGTGCTATAGTAAATCTAGCTCCAGTATAAGTTTTATTTTCATAAGTAAAATCTACATTTGTCACATATAATTGACCGTTAAAATGTTTTACAATTATCTCATGGGTCATATACAAACCTATACCTGTTCCTTGACTTTGATGTTTTGTTGTAAAATATGGATCAAAAACTTTATCAATAATATCTTTTGGCACACCACCACCATTATCAGTGATATTGATTTCAACTATACTATTTTGTATAATAGTTTCTATAGATACAAGTTTTAATTCTTCTTTATCTAATTTTATTAGTTGATCTTTGGCATTGTTTAAAATATTAATCAAAGCTTGTGTTAGCTCATTTTGGTAGCCAAATAGTTCTATCTCTTGATCTATTTTTGAATTAATGATAATATTATGGTTTTTGAAGCTAGCTTCTATCAGATCTATATTTTGTCTAATAGTATCTTTTACATTAAACAATATTTTTTCTTTATCACTTTTAAAAAAATCTCGAAAATCTTCGATGGTTTTGGACATATGTGCAGTTTGTTTGACTATCTTATCCATATCATCTACAAGATGATCTTCTTTAAACATACCATACTCTTTTTGAACCATAATACCAGAAGCTATAGTGCTAATAACACTTAATGGCTGTCTCCATTGGTGGGCGATATTTCCTATCATTTCTCCCATACTTGCCATTTTAGATTGTTGATATAAAATCTTTTCATTCTCTTTTTCATGTTCTCTAAATTGATTAATTACCTTTTCAAAATAATTAAATGCATATATTACTATCAATGAAATAATAACAATTAAAATTAATTGAATTACAATAGATAATTTTATAATATTATGGAGTCTATGGTTATCGGCTGTTATATTGATCGCAATTAAAATTTTACCATTGTTATTGCCATTAAAACTTTTTAAATTATAAATAAAAGTGACATATCGTTGATGGTGATATTCAAATTTATAATTAGATGATATTATCTTGTTTTTAAATGGAATATTTGTAAAAAATGTTTGATTTTCTAGTGAGATATATTTACCAAATATAGTTTTTAGATGTAAATTTTTAGCATGTTTAGCTTTTAGCATCAGCAAATATATATCTTTATTTACTAATATATCAGATTTCATATAGTTTGATACTGATGTTAGATCACTAACAAATATATTAGCATCTATACCATACTCTAAAATACCATAAT
Organism: uncultured Arcobacter sp.; assembly: GCA_913054415.1. Lineage (GTDB taxonomy): Bacteria > Campylobacterota > Campylobacteria > Campylobacterales > Arcobacteraceae > CAJXII01. The sequence continues at coordinate 603 of CAJXII010000041.1, read as the reverse complement.
ATTTATTATTGTAAAATATTGGGATATCAACCCTATAAACTATAGCATAAAGCCCTGCTTCAAATCCATATTTTGCTCTTTTATGTTGGTTAACATATTTTATAATTGGACGATAATTTGTCAAATCATCACCAAATTTATCAGGTTTATGAGCTCTATATATTGAGATATTATTTTTAGATATATATTGTAGTGTTTTTGTATATCTATTTTCTTTTTTTAAGGTTTTAAATAAGCCATTCATAGTTTTTGCTATAACTTCTCTATCATTTGATAATATAGCTTTTTTAAATACTTGATTATGACGAACGATATTTCTAATTCTTCCACCAAATTGTTTTCTAAAAAATATGATTTTACCATCTATTAGTTGTTGTAACATATCAAATGATTGATGATGTTTGAGTTCTATATACTCTTGTTGTTTGGATACATTATAATATGTTGATAAACTTAATACAAAAAATATCGCAAATATTATAAGAAAAATGATTTTATTTTTATTCATAAGTTCAACTAGTCAACTTATTTTTCCCAATAAAATCTTTAGATTTTGCATCTTCTACAATTGTTTTTGCCAATTTATTTGTCTCTTGGGCTATG
>CAJXII010000040.1 GCA_913054415.1 uncultured Arcobacter sp. | reverse complement strand
ATAAAACTAGATAAAAATATCTTTTATTTAACCAATCCTGCCTCTTTTAAAAATTGACTATGTATAAAATCTATTTTTTTTACTCTATCATATTTTGCATAACTTAAATATAAAATATCTTTTGCTCTAGTAACTGCAACATAAAAAAGTCTTCTCTCCTCCTCTATGCTACCACCTTTACTCATAAGAGTTTTATTTGGAAATCTTCCCTCCATTAGATCACATACATAAACCTCTGTAAATTCTAACCCTTTACTAGCATGAATAGATAGAAGATTGACCCCCTCACCTTGAGTTAGCTCTTGACCACCTAAAATCATAGCATTTAAAAAATGATTGATATTGTTATGTTTAAAAGCTAATTGCTCCAAAGTAGCAACTCTTCGTTTTGCTTTAAAAAGTGAAGATTGTTTGATAGATTCATTTATAGTGCCATCTTTTTGTTTTGCTCTATTATTTGATAAAATATCTAATATTGTAAGAAACATATCACTTTTATATATATGTTTAATAGCACTTAAAGGATGAGTTACCCTTTTTAGCTCTTTTAAAAGTTGATAAAAATGGTATAGATATATAGCACCATCTACAGATAATTTTGGATGTTTTAATATACTATTACCTAAAAATCTGTCATCAAATCCCAAATCTTTAAATCTAGCAACACTACCCATCTCTATAAAATCATCAAACAATCCTAATTGTTCATTTTTAATAAAATCTTTTTTATAAGGGTTTTTTATATTGTCATCAGGATTAAATAACCCTTTTAAAATATTACCATCCCCTAATCTTATTAGTGCATCAAATATATCTTTTGCTATTGCTTTACCTATTGATTTACCATATTCAACTATATGTATAAATGCCATCATATCATTTGAACTATCTATAAGTGTCAAAATATCAAGGATAGCTTTTATCTCTTTGGCATCAAAAAAACTATGTCCACCTTTTCTTTTAGATGCTATTGATAAATCTCTTAAATTTGCTTCAATACCATCCGCACTTGAGTTATTTCGATATATTATTGCTATCTCATTGTATGGTGTAGTTGTTTTTGCGATGTTATTTGCAATATACTCATATTGATTATAAAGTTCATCAAAAGCCAAAAGTGTTGGTTGATGTGGTTGTTCTTTTCTTACAACTTCAAGATTTTTTTCATAAATTCTTTGATTATGCTCTATCACTTTTGAAGCTAGATCCAAAATTGGTTTGGTTGAACGATAATTTTTTGTCAAAGTCCAAACATTACTATTTTTATATCTAGTGGTAAATGATGAGATTATCTCTATATCACTTCCATTAAAAGCATATATACTTTGATCAAAATCTCCTACACAAAATAAACTTTTTGATCTAAAAGCATCTAAAAGTTTACCCTGCAAAGGGTTTGTATCTTGATATTCATCTACTAAAATCTCTTTAAAATCAAATAGGTTTTTTTCACTATTTTGCAAAGTTTGTAACATCAATATCAAAAGATCATCAAAATTAACATAACCATACTCTTTTTTAATTTGATTAAACTCATCTATTACATCTTCATATATATCTGTATATAACTTATGAGCTTCATTTCTATCAAGAAGCCATTGGGCAAAAGTTTGATCATAGTTACTATTTAGATACAATGAATATATATCATACAAATAGCCACCATCATAGGGTTTTGCCTCTTCATCAATATTTAAAAAAACTCTTTTTTCATATATAGATTTAAAAAGTGTTTTTAACTCATTTGGTTGCTTTAAAGTTATTGAAAAATCTAATCTTTTTAATAGTTTATAACTTATACTATGAAAAGTTCCTGCATTGATAGAACTTGCTATATCTTTACCAAAAAATTTACCAACTCTGCTAACCATCTCAGAAGCAGCTTTATTTGTAAAAGTTAGCAAAAGTATCTCTTGTGGTTTTGTATTATTTTGTAAAAGATGAGCAATCCTACCAACAATGGTAGATGTTTTTCCTGTCCCTGCACTTGCTATTATTAGATTATGTCCAAGATCACAAGTAGCTGAAGAGTATTGCTCTTTATTTAGATTTGATAATGGCATAAAATTACAATAAAATTAAAGTTGCCAAACCTAAGAAGCTAAAAAATCCTACTACATCTGTAATTGTAGTTAATATTACAGTGCTTCCTATAGCTGGATCGATATTAAATTTTTCCAAAAGTAAAGGGATAACTGATCCAAAAAAACCAGCACATAATAGATTAATAACCATAGATAAAGCAATCACTACCCCTAACATTGGCATATCAAACCAAATATATGAGATTATCCCAATAACTATAGCAAAAATCATCCCATTGGCCAAAGATAAAACGATCTCTTTATAGATAGTTTTTTTTGCATCTTCATTATCAATATCACCTAATGCCATCTGTCTAACTGTAACTGTAAGTGTTTGTGTTCCAGCATTTCCACCCATAGATGCTACTATTGGCATAAGAACTGCCAATGCTACTATTGACTGAATTGTTTGGTCAAAAAAACCAATTACTACAGAAGCTGCAATTGCAGTAAGTAAATTGATACCAAGCCAAGTGGCTCGTGTTTTACCTATCTCAAAAAGATCCTCTTCTTGCTCCGCTTCATCATCAACCCCTGCCATATTATAGATTTGCTCTGTTGCACTCTCTTCTATAATATCATAGATATCATCTGATGTAATTCTTCCTATTAAGATATTATTATCATCTACTACAGGTATAGATGTTAAGTTATAGTTTGTAACCATCTCTACAACATCTTTGATATCAGTTTTGTGATTGACCTTAAAATCTTTTAATTTATCTGATGGTATATCTTCAAATTTAAGATTATGCTCAAAAATAATTAACTCTTCTAATCCTACTGAACCTATAAAATGCCCATCATCATCTGTAATATGACAATGCCAAATATTATCTAACTCATCACTTTGTTTTAATCTTTTAAGACGACTAATAGCATTTCCTATTTTTTCAGAGATATTTGCTCCAAATAACTCTGTTTGCATATAAGAACCAGCTTCATCTTCATCATAAGAGATAAGTTGTGAGATAATTTGTTTATCATCATCTTCAAAATTATCTAAGATTTTTTGTGCTGTTTCATCATTGTCTTCACTTACAGTTTGGATAAAATCAGCAGCATCATCTGTATCCATCCGTGAAGCAATATCTGCTATTTTTCGTGTGCTTAAAAGTTCAGTTATCTCCTCTTGAATATAATCAGGCATCTCAGATAAAACATCTGCAAATAGCTCATGGGGAATCTTCTTTAAAATTTTAAGATAACTATTTTGATCATCTTCTCTTAATTCTAGCAATAATTCAGATATATCGTAAGGGTGTATTGTATTGTTATCACTTTTATAATCTTGTATAGCTTGTAGTAGTTTATCTATTAATGATTGTGTATCTGTATTATCTTTTATCATAGGAGCGATTATACTAAAATTTATATTAATTTTAGTAAAATAAGCATAGAAGAATTTTATAAAAAAGGATCAGTTATGATAAAATATTTAGCTTTAGTGATGTTATTTTTAAATATATCTCAAGCAGGTATGTTTTCTACAATTTCAGGGATGGCGATGCAAGAGGTAAAACCAGATCATAGTTATACTATAGATACAGCAGGACTAAATCCAAGAGTATATGAATTTACACCAAAAGCAAATCCAAATAAAATATGTGTTGTTGTATTTGGTAATAGTAAAAGTGGTATCTCAATACCAGCTATGCAATGTTTTGATAAAAAGATTCAAGATAGATAGTTTATATTTTACTACCATCTTGAGCTTTGCCAAAATACCAACCTTGTATATAGTTTATATCTAAAGATTTTACTTTTTCGTATATCTCTTTACTGCTTACAAACTCTGCTACAGTTTTGATGCCTAATTTTTGACAAAAATTTGAAATTGTTTCAACAATAAGTGCTTGTTTTGGCAGATGATCAATATTTTTAATCAAAGAACCATCTATTTTTACAAAATCGATATTTAACTCCTCTAGCATATTAAAGTTTGAATATCCTTCACCAAAGTCATCTATACCTACTCTTGAACCACACTCTCTTACTTTTTTGATAAATTCTCTAACATACTCAAAATTTTCTATCTCTTCACTTTCTAGTATCTCAAAATCCAACAGTTGTGCTTCAGCTGGATTTGTTTTTAGTGTGCCATAGATATACATTAGTGTATCTTCATTGATAATATCATCATAAGAAACATTTACAGATACTTTTATATTTTTCTCTTTGATAATATCAATAGCACCTTGAAGCATAATATTCATAATAATTGGAAAAAGTTTTGCTTTTTTTGCTATTGGTAAAAATTTATAAGGAGCTACTTCATTGCCATCTTCATCTATATATCTTATCAAAGATTCATATTTATAAACTTCTTGTGTTAAAGCATCAACTATTGGTTGAAAATATGGTTTAAATCTATGAGTTTGAGAGTTGTGTTTTAACTCTTTTATCCATTTGATATTCTCTTCATAATTTGAATGCTCAGCAAAAGCCTCTTTGTCATATATCATAATAGACATATATTGTTTTCTTGCTTTTTGAAGCACCCTTTGTGTATATTCGTAAGTGTGTTGATCATCAGATTTTGCAATAGCAACAGTTATACCTAGATATATCTCGTAATTTGCTAAATTGATACCATTTTCTTCAATATCATCTATTAACTGTTTTGCTATTGATTTAAGTTCTGTTTCAAGAGTTAAATAATCTTGACACCATATCAAAAATTTATCAGCTCCAACTCTATATATTTTATACTTATCGTTTGGAAAATATTGTTTTAATTTATCAGTAAATTGAACTAAAATTTGATCTCCCATAGCCTCACCATAAAGATCATTGACTACAGAAAATTTATCTATATCTACTAACATCAAAAGTGCTTCATTTTTCTCTTGATTATCTTTTACAAAAGCATTTCTATTTGGCAGTTTTGTCATACTATCAATATATAAGTTTCTTAATTCATGATAAAGTAAAGATTGATTCATAACTTCAAGAAGTTTTTTGATATTTACAGGTTTTAAGACATATTTATCGATCCCTATATCAATAGCTTCAAGTAGATAATCACTATTAGAAAATGCTGTAGCTACGATGATTGGAATATCTGGATTTATCTCTTTGATCTGTTTTGCCATCTCTAAACCATTAATATGTGGCATATTTACATCAGTGATAATTAGATCTATTTCATCTTGATGAGTTTTAAATATCTCTAAACCTTCTCTCCCATCAACAGCTATATATTGTTTGAAAGTAAAATTTTCTAATATAACTTGCGTAGCTTCTCTTAGCTCTTTTTCATCTTCACAGTATAAAACAGTTATCTCTGATAAATTGTTGTTAAAATTAAACATCTTCTCTCACTTATAATAGTAATATAACCTATAATCTAAGTTATAATTTAATTTGCTATAGGGTATAATAGCAAAATTTATATAAAAAAGGCAACCTATGATTCTTATTATAAATACAGGTGGAACATTTAACAAAATCTATAATGAGATAAAGGGTAAACTAATAGTGCCTAAAAATAATATTGCTATTGAAAATATATTAAAATTATCTAAAATATCTAATTATCACATCAAAGGTATGATATATAAAGATAGTCTTGAGATTACATCAGAAGATAGAGATAAGTTAGTTAGCTATATCCAACAATCAAAATATAAAAAAATAATCATTGTCCATGGCACAGATACTATAGATCAAACAGCAAAATATATAGCAAAAAGAGTTTTAGATAAAAAAATTGTTTTAACAGCAGCTATGAAGCCATTTAGTATAGATCCTATAGAAGCAACTTCAAATTTTATGTTAGCTTATGGATTTCTATCTTCATTGGAAGTAAAAAATAATATCTATATATCTATGCATGGCAATATCAAAAAATATACCAAAATCAAAAAAAATTATAAAAAAGGTATATTTGAATGTCGATAGTTAAATGCACCCATTGCCATTTAGAATTTGATGAAAAAGTGATGATTACTGAGCCTGACAATCCAGGTGTATATTTTTGTTGTAATGGTTGTCAAGGTGTCTATCATCTTCTAAAAGATGATGGGCTTGATAGCTTTTATGAAAAAGTTGGTAATAATAAACTTGATCAACCATTAGCTATAGGGCAAGATAGTAGTAACTTTGATATGGAAAGTTTTACTACACGATATATCAAAACAACCCCTGAAGGGTTTAAAAGTGTAGATTTGATTATTGAGGGTATCCATTGTGCTGCTTGTATTTGGTTGAATGAAAAAGTTTTAGATCAAACTGATGGTGTAGTAGAAGCAAATATCAATTTTACAAATCATAAAGCAAAAATAGTATGGGATGAAGATATTATTAAACTATCTTCTATTATAGATAAAATTAGAAGTATCGGTTACAATGCCTACCCTTATGATAGAACTCAAAGTGAAATACAAGAGACCAAAAAGAAAAAAGATTATTTTTTAAGAATGGGGATAGCTCTTTTTGCTTCTATGAATATTATGATGATAGATATTGCCAAATATGCTGGTTTTTTTACAGGTATGAGTGATGATGTTTTGCAGATGATTCATGTAGCTGAGTTTATATTTGCTACTCCTGTTTTATTTTATAGTGGATGGATATTTTTTCGTGGTGCATATTTTGGTATCAAAAATAAAATTATCAATATGGATCTATTAGTTAGCTCAGGAGCAGTTTTAACTTACATATACTCTTTATATGTTTTATTTGGTGGGCATGGGCATAGCTATTTTGATAGTGTTGCTATGATTATAACATTTGTTTTAGTTGGTAAATATCTTGAGGTTATTGGCAAAAAAAATGCTATGGATACAATAGATACTATCAAATCAACAATCCCACTAGAAGCTACTAGGATTGTAGATAATGGCAAAGAGATTGTTCCACTTGATAAACTTGAGATTGATGATATTATAGAGGTTGCCAATGGTCAAAAAGTTAGTGTTGATGGTATTATTATAAGTGGTGAAACAGAGTTTGATGAGAGTAGTTTAAGTGGAGAATCTTTACCTATTAAAAAATCTATTGGCGATAAGGTATATGGTGGGACTATAAATTTAGGGCAAGTTATTAGATATAAAGCTACAAACAACTATGCTAACTCTACACTTAATAATATAGCAAAACTTTTAGAGGATAGTTTAAACTCAAAACCTAAAATTGAAAATACTACAAATGAGCTATCAAAATATTTCTCATTATCTATTCTTACTATTTCAGTTTTATCATTTATAGGATGGTATTTTTATAATGGTGATTTTGAAAATGCACTTATTATTGCTATATCTGTAATTGTGATAGCTTGTCCTTGTGCTTTAGCTTTAGCTACACCTATTGCATCACTTGTAGGGATTAGTTGGTTAGCAAAAAAAGGATTACTATTCAAAGAAGCAAAATATATCGAAACTCTAGCTAAAATAGATACTGTTGTATTGGATAAAACAGGAACTATAACTACAGGTAAATTACAAATTATCGATACAATTTTTAGTAATGAAAGCAAATCTTTAGATATGCCTATTTTAGATATTTTATATAGTTTGGTTGATAGTTCAATTCATCCTGTAAGTGTAGGAGTAAAAGAGTATCTAGTATCAAACTATGAAGATCTAAAACATATAGAATTAAACAATATCAATCAAATCCCAGCAGTTGGATTAGAAGCAACATATAAAAATCATAAAGTTTTTGGTGGTAAAATTGAAGATGATCAAATAGATACAACAACTTTCAATTTCACAATAGATGATAAACCAATCATAACTTTTTATTTAAAAGATAAAATAAGAGATGATTCCAAACAAACTATCAATTATCTTCATAATGAAAATATTGAAGTTATTATGTGTAGTGGAGATAATGAAAAAGTTGCCAAAAAAGTTGCTAGTAGTGTAGGAATTAAAAATATAAAAGCAAATATGAAGCCTCAGGAAAAAGCAGATTTTATATCAAAACTAAAAGATCAAAATAAATCTGTGATTATGGTAGGAGATGGTATCAATGATGCTTTAGCATTAAGCAGGGCTGATATATCTATAGCTATGGGAAGTGGAGCAGATATATCTCTTGCTATTAGTGATATAGTGATTTTAAATGATAAACTAAGTGGCCTACAGACAAGTATATATATCTCAAAACGAACTTTTGCATTTATCAAACAAAATCTAACTATCTCACTTATATATAATATGATCACTATACCTGTAGCAATAGCAGGATATGTGATACCACTTGTAGCTGCACTATCTATGAGTATTAGTTCACTTCTTGTAGTTGGTAATAGTATGAGAATAAAAAATAAAAAAATATAAAGGTTTAAAATGTCTGGAATATTGTGGCTAGAATTAGTTGTAGGAATTATTACAAGTTTTACACTTTTGGGTATATTTATCTGGGGAGCAAAAAATGATCAATTTGAAGATGGTGAAAAAATGATGAATGGACTTCTTTTTGATACACAAGAGGATCTTGATGATAAAGTTAATAAAGAGAATAAAGTAAAAGAGTTAAAAAAGAAAAAGTTAGAAAACTCTTAAATATAAACATAAAAAAAGCCTAGCTAAAAATAGCTAGGCTTTTAATCAATCAAATAATAAAAATTATTTTCCTAATCCTGTAGATTTTAAATCAGCATCACTATATCTAGCAACTTGACCTTTCATAACACCTTTCATTGGTCCACCATAAGTTCCATGTTTATAACCAACAAGTGCAGCTGAAACTTCTGCTTTTGTCATATCTTTAACAATTTTAGATTTACCTAATGCATGTTTTTCAAAATGTTGTCCGTGACAACCTTTACAAGCTCCTAAATTAACTGCAGCAAATGCAGCAACACCTAACACTAATGTTCCTAATACAATTTTTTTCATATTTTTCTCCTATATTTTGTTAGTCACAATTTTACACATAGTTTCCTTTAAACTCACTTATAAAATAAATTAGATATAATATTAATGTTGATATTATATATTATTACTCCACCAATAAAAGGCAGGTAAGTATGCATAACAATATACTAACTATAGAAAATTTATCATTTGGATACAATAAAGATAAACTAATCTATGAAAATTTTTCACTATCTATACAAAAAAATCAAATCATTGCTATAGTTGGGCAAAGTGGAAGTGGTAAAAGCACACTATTTGAACTTATATCTAATAATCTAAAACCACTAAAAGGCACTATTAATTCAGGTAAAATAAGCACAATCTATCAAGACCCATATAGCTCATTTCATCCATCATATTCTATAATAGAACAGATAAAAGATGTAGTTGAAAATATAGATGAACTAGATATATTAATTCAAGAGTTATCATTAGATAAAAATCTAATTTATCAAAAACCACACCAATTAAGTGGAGGGCAACTTCAAAGATGTAGTATATTAAGAGCAATTTTAATGAAACCTGATATACTTCTAGCAGATGAGCCTACAAGTGCTTTAGATAATATTGTAGCTTTAGATACTATGAGGTTACTTATTAGATTTTTAGATAGATTTTCTATCTTACTTATTACACATGATGAAGATTTAGCTTCTTGGTGTAGCGATAAAATAATAAATATTGAAAATAAAAGGGACTAATTTTGGAAAATAAAAAAGCATTAGTTTTATTAAATATGGGAGCTGCAAGAAGTAAAGATGAACTTGCTACATTTTTAAGAAATATGTTCAATGATAAAAATATTTTATCAATTCCCAACGACCTAATTCGATCTATGGTTGCTTCACTAATAGTGATGTTGCGACTAGATAAAGCTTGGGAAAATTATGAACAAATAGGTGGTGCATCACCTCTTCATCAATTAACCAATCAACTTATATCAAAACTGCAACCTTTAGTTGAAGATAGATATTATGTAGTAGAAGCTATGCGATACACATCACCTTTTGCACAAACTGCTATAGCAAAAATAGATCAACAAAATATAAAAGATATAGTTTTACTACCACTTTATCCACAATACTCTACTACTACAACCAAATCAAGTGTTGAAGATTTTATAGAGCATTGTAAAGAGTTTGATTTTAATATTGAGATAATCGATCCTTTTTATAAAAATGATCTGCTCAATCAATCTATATATGAAGAGATACTAAAAACTAAAAATAATGATGATGATTTTCATCTTATATTTTCAGCTCATGGATTACCTCAAAAAGTTATCAACAAAGGTGATCCATACCAAAAACAAATAGAAGAACATACAAAAATTTTAACTAATATACTTCACAAAAACAATATCAACTTCAAATCTATAAATTTAGCATACCAATCAAAAGTAGGTCCTATGAAGTGGCTAGAACCTAGCCTTGAAGATATGTTAAAAAACTTTTCAAACCAAAAAGTTATCATCTATCCAATATCATTTTTAATAGATAATAGCGAAACAGTTTTTGAACTACAAATCGAATACAAAGAGATTGCACATAATCTAGGTATAAAAGAGTATAGAGTTTGTAGTTGCCCAAATCTTAGTGATACTTTTATACAAACTATTATAGATCTTATTTGACTATAAACCAGATGCTTTCCACATAGATGTAGTTAGATTTTGATCTACAAGTTTTAGTTGTTGTTCCTGTTTTGTGTGTTGGAAAAACAGGAAAAAAGATAAAGATGAAAATATAGATATTTTAAAACAATACAATATCCCAATCATAGA
>CAJXII010000039.1 GCA_913054415.1 uncultured Arcobacter sp. | reverse complement strand
TTATAATATTCTAATATTTTTACTAATCTCTTCTATTAATTTACTATCTATACCATATTCTTTTGCCCTATCTTCAAATGATTTAAAAATATCTAAAGTTTTATCTATGATATTTTGAGCATCTTTATTTTTTATAGAGTGTATTTTTGCAATTTCAAGAAGATCTTGTTTTGTAAAATCATTTACTTTCCCCATTAACGATAACTGATGATTTTTTGTATATCCTGCACCATTTGCATATGTAATATCATAAGCAGGTGATATATTCCAAACTCCATCTTCATTCATTATAAAAGAGAAATTTTTAGCATGATCATCTTGGTTTCGTCCTATTATATTAAAAACCATTCTTCTGTATTGTTCTATTACATCTTGTTGATTGCCTGTTAAATATCTTGTTAATCTAAATAGTTCATCATAAGAGTAATGCATAGGAAGATTAAAATTTGAGTGAGTTATCCCTGCTACACTATGTAGATGAACCCTTTTATTATCTACTCTATCAAATCTTTTAATTAAATAATGATACAAATTACCGTGTTTTAAAAGCTTGATTTTAGGTATATTAATTCCAACTTCTTTTGCCATACTCATATAGATATATTCTAGTTTTGTAAAATCACTGCTATTTCCATTATCTTTTTGTATATCAAATTTTATCAAATAATGATGAAAATCTTTTGGTAAAGTATCACTTAATCCACTTATCATCTCTTTTGTAGTTTCATTATATGCTATAACAGCTTTTGCTCTAGCACCTCCAGCACTTGCAGCACTATCCATAAAATGCAACATCTCATCTACAACATCAATAGATCTACCTTCGATCACCCTCTTGGCACTATTATAAAATTCATTTAATTCAATTAATTGATTTTGTGCAGTATTAGATATATTCAAAGATGGTTTATATGTTATAGCTCCAATTGATTTATCACCTATAAACATTAGTTTTTGAATCACATTTAAATTATAAGATGATATCCCTTTGGATTCAAAATACCTTTGTATAATTTTTGTTCCAAATTTATCTGGCAAACTATCATAAAATACTCCAGGAAGTTGTTCAAAATAACGATCATCACGATTTGTATATATACCATTTAATGTTAATGGCAATTTTAAAGGGGATATTTCTAAATTATATTTTTTAAACTCCTTATCATATTCAAAATATACTGTCTCATCTTTTAGTAAAAGTGTTCCTATTTTTTTATCATAAATATATGCATCTACTTCATAGATATTCATTTTACTATCCTTTTTGGCAATAGATTATTGTTCTTTATATCGTTTAATGATAACACTTGTTGCTCTTTTAATAATCCTGCTATATTATCAAATAATCTTAAAGCTATTAATAGTTTTAATAAATTCTCAAATGATATTCTTTTTTTATATAAAAAGTCCTTATATGTAGGTAAAGGTATATTTGCTTTTAATACTAGCTCTTTCTGTTGAAGTTTTTGTTTTTTACGACTATTTTCTATAAGTAAAACAGTTTGCTCTATTAGTTCATTTGGTGTAGAAAGCTCAATCATTATAATCCTTAAATATGTAATATCATCTTTTAATCATATAATTATATCATAATATATGTTATAACATCTATATTTATTATAAAATAATAAATATTATATAAATCTATATAACAACAATTAATTTTTATTTAAGCAGAATTTAATTATAATCCCAAACTTTAGATTGAAGGGCGACATTAGACGCGACCTTTCTTTGAAACTATAAAAAGGAGATGTGATGAAAAAAGATATCCATCCAGATTACAAAACTTGTCAAGTTAGTTGTGCATGTGGAAACTCATTTGAAACAAAATCAAATGTAGAAACAATGAGAATTGATATTTGTAATGCTTGTCATCCTTTCTTTACAGGTGAGCAAAAAATTGTTGATGCCGCTGGTAGAGTAGAGAAATTTAAAGCAAAATACTCAATCAAATAGTGCTAACTTTTATCCCTACACCTATAGGAAATCTATCAGATATATCTTATCGATCTATAGATTTTCTAAAGGAAGCGGATATATTCCTTTGTGAAGATACAAGGGTAACAAAAAAACTTCTTAATCTTATATCTAATAAGTTTGATTTTCAAATAGATTTTAATCAAAAAACTTTTATCTCAGTTCACTCTCATAATGAAAAAGATTTTATAGAGTCTGCCGATACTTTAGAGCTTCTTCAAACTCAAAATATAGCATATTTAAGTGATGCTGGTATGCCATGTATTAGTGATCCTGGTGCGTTAATTGTTGATTTTTGTATCAAAAACAATATACCTTATGATATCCTTCCTGGAGCAAATGCTGTTTTAACTGCTTATGCTATGAGTGGTTTTACTCTAAATGAATTTAATTTTATAGGTTTTTTACCACATAAAAGCAAAGACAGGATCAATAAACTTGAAAATGTTTTACAAAATAGCTCTATTACAATTCTTTATGAATCTCCACATAGACTAATAAAGATGTTAAATGAGCTACAACAACTTGACCCAAATAGAATAGTTTTTATAGCAAAAGAGTTAACTAAAAAATATCAACAAACATTTAAAGATAGTGCTAGAAATCTATACGAGGTATTATCTACAAATACTATAAAAGGGGAGTGGGTAGTAGTTATAGATGCCAAACCAACATCTAAAGGTGAAGCTATTACATATAGTGATATTGAAAAGCTTGATATTGCCCCTAAACAAAAAGCAAAACTTTTATCAAAACTTACAGGTGAAAATACAAAAGATATTTATGCTAGATTAAGCATATAAACTATTATTTTTAGATATAATCGCGATATGATAGTATATGGCAAACAAATAGTTTTTTCTATTTTAGAAAAATATCCAGAGATTATAAATGAGATTTATTTAGCAAAAGAGTGTGATAAAAAAATATTTTCAAAATTTGCTAAATTAAACAAAAAAATAATCCGTCCCGATTCTAAGAAAGCTCAAGCTTTAGCTCATGGTGGCAATCATCAAGGTTTTTTATTAGATATTAATGAGTTTGGTTTTGTTTCATTTCAAAAAATAAAAGAATCTCGTTTTATAGTTATATTAGATGGATTAACAGATATAGGTAATATTGGTGCTATTGTAAGAACATCTTTTGCATTAGGAGTTGATTCTATAATAATATCTGGTGTTAAAAATATCAATATGGCAGGTGTTATTAGAACAAGTGCCAGTGCTGCTCTTGATATTCCAATTTGTCTTATCCCAAATAGTGCTGATGTAGCAAATGAATTAAAACAGATAGATTTTAAACTTATTGGAGCAAATATGGATGGGATAGATATAAAACAATTCCAACCTATATCTCAAGATAAATATGCTCTTTTTTTAGGAAGTGAAGGTCGTGGATTATCAAATAAAATTATTAAAAAACTTGATCATACTGTATCTATAAAAATGTATAATGATTTTGATTCACTTAATGTATCTGTAGCAGCAGGTATTTTAATACATTCATTGGTATAAGGTAGTTTGATGAGATTATTTAAAGTTTTATTTTCTATATCTTTTTTTATCACATCTATTTATGCTAGTATCCTTTTTGATAAAGTTGAAAATCTATTAGGTTCAGATAAATCTAATCTACACAACAAACTACTACATCTAGTTTTTAAAGATCAAGAGCAGTTTTATTTAGATAACAATACAACATTGGACTATAAAAATATTTTAAAAGTATTAAATAACAATGGTCTAATAGATCTAAAATACAATGCTCCAGCAAATATATCTATAGAGTTTGAACTAAAAAATAGTGCAATCAAATCTTTAAAAATTCTAAATGAAACACTAAGAGGTATGGGGTATGCTTTTTATTTTACAAAAGAGATAAAATATGATACCAATAACAATAATCTTATTTGGATCATCAATCTCAAAACCGAATATATGTTAGATCCATTTTTATTTATTCAGGAACTTAAATCAAAATATTGTAAAATACTAGATGTAACTAGAGTAAATCAGTTTTATTGGAGATATAAGCTCAATCTAGCTAATGCAAAAATATTAGAATCTAAAAAAGTTGAAAATGGAGAAAAGATAATATTTCAAAAACCATTAAGGGCATATTTTTTAGAAGTTAATTCACCAAAAGAGTTAAAAATAATAAGTAGAAAACTTAATAATTGGTTTCCATATATCGTATTTTATGACAAAGATCTAAATATTTTAGATACGATAAAGAAAAATAGAGTTTATAGAGGTTTAAAATCAAATGTTCCATATGGAACACACTATATTAAAATTACAGATAGATATACTTTAATCAATATAAAAAGAGGACTAAGTATTACAATAAAATAGGAGTAAAAATGTTTGACGAGATAGAATTTGACAGGATAAAAAGATTACCAAAATATGTATTTGCAGAAGTAAATGAATTAAAAATGGCTCAAAGAAGAGCAGGGCATGATGTTATAGATTTCAGTATGGGTAATCCAGATGGAGATACCCCTGAACATATTAGACAAAAGCTAATAGAATCTGCCCAAAAAACAAAGACTCATGGTTATTCTGTATCTAAAGGTATCCCAAAACTTTTATTAGCAATATCAAATTGGTATAAAAGAAGATACAATGTCGATCTTGATCCTCAAACGCAATGTGTAGCTACAATGGGAAGCAAAGAGGGTTATGCACATCTTGCTTATGCTATTACTAATCCTGGTGATGTTGCTGTTGTGCCTGATCCTACTTATCCTATACATAGCTATGCTTTTATACTTGCTGGTGGTAATGTTGTCAAATTTGGACTTGTATTTGATGAGGACTATCAGGTTGATGAAGATAAGTTTTTTGAAGATTTAGAGATGGTATTTAAAAACAACTCTCCAAAACCAAAATATGTAGTTGTTAATTTTCCACACAATCCAACAACTGCAACAGTAACTCCTCAATTTTACCAAAGACTTGTTGCTATGGCTAAAAAAGAGAGATTTTATATCATAAGTGATATTGCTTATGGAGATATCACTTTTAATGGATATAAAACTCCATCTATTATGGAAGTAGAAGGTGCTTTAGATGTAGCAGTTGAAAGTTTTACATTAAGCAAATCGTATAATATGGCAGGTTGGAGAGTTGGATTTTTTGTAGGAAATACTAAACTAATTGGTGCTTTACAAAAAATAAAATCTTGGCTTGATTATGGTATGTTTACCCCTATTCAAGTTGCTGCTACGGTAGCTTTAAATGGAGATCAAGAGTGTGTAGCACAAATCACACAAAAATATGATCATAGACAAGATGTATTAATAGAAAGTTTTAACAGAGCAGGATGGCCTATAAGAAGAAATCAAGCTAGTATGTTTGTATGGGCTAGAATACCTAAATGTGTAGAGCATATGGGTAGTTTAGAATTTTCTAAACAACTTCTAACACAAGCAGGTGTTGCGGTTGCTCCTGGTATAGGATTTGGAGAGCATGGGGAAAACTATGTTAGAATTGCTTTAATTGAAAATGATAAAAGAATAAGACAAGCTGCAAGAAATATAAAAAAATATTTACAACAATTTAAAAAGGATAACTAGATGTTAAAAATTGGAATTATTGGTGTTGGAACAGTTGGACAAAGTGTTTGCCAAATATTAGAAGAGAACAAAGATATCATAACTGCAAGAGCGGGTGTAGAGATAAAACCAATGATTGGTGCAGTTAATAATCTATCTAAAAAAAGAGATGTTAATATCAAACTAACTGACAATATTGATGATATTTTAGAGGATAAAGATATAGATATTGTAGTAGAACTTATGGGTGGTATAGAGGAGCCTTATAAAGTTGTAAAAAAAGCTTTAAAAAATGGTAAAGCAGTAGTTACTGCAAATAAAGCACTTCTTGCTTACCATAGATATGAGCTACAAGATATAGCAGGAGATACTGCTTTTGAATTTGAAGCAGCAGTTGCTGGTGGTATTCCAATTATTACAGCTTTAAGAGAGGGATTAGGAGCAAATCATATCCAAAGTATCAAAGGGATCATAAACGGAACTTGTAACTATATGCTAGATAAGATGATCAAAGAGGGAATTGAATATGATATTATTCTAAAAGAAGCACAAGATTTAGGTTATGCTGAAGCAGATCCAACTTTTGATGTTGGTGGATTTGATGCAGCACATAAACTACTTATCTTAGCTAGTCTTGCTTATGGAATAGATGCCAAACCTGAAGATATTTTAATAGAAGGTATAGATAATATTCAAAAAGAGGATATAGAGTTTGCAAAAGAGTTTAACTACTCTTTAAAACTTTTAGGTATTACTAAAAAGATCGGTGATAAAGTTGAATTAAGAGTTCATACAGTCTTGATCCCAAATAGTGAAATGATCGCAAAAATAGATGGTGTTATGAATGGTGTTAGTGTAGTTGGAGATAAAGTTGGTGAAACACTTTATTATGGAGCTGGAGCTGGTGGAGATGCAACTGCTAGTGCTGTTATAGCAAATCTAATAGATATAGCTAGAAAAGGTAAAGGCTCTCCTATGTTAGGATTTACCAAATCTCTTGAAGATGGATTATCTTTAGTTGATATAGATGATATAGAAACTAAATACTACCTAAGACTTGAAGTAGATGACAAAAGTGGTGTTTTAGCTAAAATTGCTCAAACATTAGGAGATAATAATATCTCAATCAAAACTATGCTACAAAAATCAGCTTCAAATAATAAAGCAAATATATTATTATCAACTCATACTTGTAAAGAAAAAAATATAAAAGATGCTATAAAAGATCTTGAAAATAGTAAGGTTGTTTTATCAAAACCTGCCATGATAAGAATTGAAGAGTAATATTTAATCTATTTGTAGAAGTAGATTAGATACTACTTCTACGAATTTTATACTACTCTTTTCCAAAATTTTGCGATATCGCTACTTCTAATCGCTTGATAGTTTCCTCAATACCCAATATTGCTATAATATCATATACTGATGGTGCTTGTGTTCCCCCTGTTAAACTTATCCTAATTGGTTGAAAAAGTTGTGGAAATTTTAACTCATTTTCTTGAATAAATGGCTTTGTTACACCTTCTATATCAGTTGGAATATGAAGATTTTGCTGATTATCTTTTAGTATTTGAATATAGCTATTTAACATATCAATGGTATTTTCTTTGATAAATTTCTTTACACCTTTTTTATCATAAGATGTAGGAGTTAATAAAATATTTTCAATAGATGTTTTTAACTCTATAAGTGTGTTTGCTCTCTCTTTACATAGATCAAGAAGCATCTCTTTTTTATCGTGTCCATCAATTTTACAATCAAAATACTCTAACTCTTTTATAAGTCTTTGATTTGTTACATTTTTGATATAGTGGCTATTTAACCAAAGTAGTTTTTCTGCATTATATGATGAAGCTGATTTATTTATATTGTTTGGATCAAAAAGCTCTAGCATCTCATCCATACTAAATATCTCTTGATCCCCATTGCTCCATCCTAATCTAACTAAAAAGTTTAACAATGCTTCAGGAAGATAACCTAATCTTTTATACTCCATCACATCCATTGCACCATCTCTTTTTGATAGCTTTTTACCTTGTGGATTATTTATCATTGGCATATGGTAAAATTTTGGTATTTTAAATCCAAGAGCATTATAAACTACAATCTGTTTAGGAGTATTTGTTAGATGATCATCTCCTCTTAAAACTTCATCAATCCCCATTAGACTATCATCAACTGCTACTACAAAATTATATGTTGGCACACCATTACTTCTTGCTATAATAAAATCATCAACCTGATTTGCATCAAAACTCATAAAGCCCTTGATCCCATCATCAAACTCTATTTTGCCCTCTAAAGGTGCTTTTATACGGATCACTGGATCAATATCTTTAGGAATAGGTGGTAAAGTTTTACCATCTTCTGGTCTCCAAGTTCCATCATATCTTGGGGTTTGTTTATTCGCCTCTTGTTTTGCTCT
The DNA here is from genome assembly GCA_913054415.1 of uncultured Arcobacter sp. Lineage (GTDB taxonomy): Bacteria > Campylobacterota > Campylobacteria > Campylobacterales > Arcobacteraceae > CAJXII01. Next base: position 2,958 of record CAJXII010000039.1, on the reverse strand, counting down.
TAGTTGTGCTAACTCATCTTTTGACATATAACATCTATATGCTTTACCCTCTTCCAAAAGTTTATCAATATATTTTTTGTATATATCAAATCTTTTAGATTGATACTCTATAGAACAATCACTTGGCATTCCAACCCATTGAAATGCTTCTAAAATAGCTTTGACTGCATCTTCACTATTTCTTGCTTGATCAGTATCTTCTATACGAAGTTTAAACTCTCCATTTGTTTTTTTTGCCCATAGATAACTATATAATGCAGTTCTTAACCCCCCTATATGTAAATATCCCGTAGGACTTGGTGCAAATCTTGTTATTGCCATATTGTTACTCCTCTTTTGTCATAAAATAGTATAGTGATCCTAAACCAACTACAAATACTACTGCTAAAAATATTAGCATTATTATATCTAATGTTCCCATTGTTATTTATTACTCCAAATTCTCTTTCTCTTTTAATTGCCCACATGCAGCACTAATATCTAATCCTTTTGATTCTCTTATTGTGCAAACTACACCTTTTTTGATTAGATGATCTTTAAACTTTTCCATCTTTGTTTTAGATGGTCTTTGATATGTCGTGCCTGGATATGGGTTGAAATATATTAGATTTACCTTTGCTTTTATCCCATCAAGTAGTTTTATAAGTTTATCGGCTGATTTTATATCATCATTTTTATCTTTTATCACTAGATACTCAAACATAACTCGTTTTCTAGTATCAACAGGAAATTTTTTAACAGCATCTATTATAGATTGAATATTATAAGCTTTATTCATAGGAATTAGCTCTGATCTTAATTCATCATCAACAGCATGTAAAGATATAGCTAGTTGAATACCTAAATTCTCTTGAGCAAGTTTATCAATTTTTGAGCTTATTCCACTTGTTGATATTGTTTGTCGTCTTGTATTGATAGATAATCCACTCTCTTGCGATATAATTTTAATAGCCTGAATAACATTATCATAATTATCCAATGGCTCACCCATACCCATATAAACGATATTAACACTTTTATCTTGATCTATATTGTTTAATTTTTTTAAATAAACCACTTGTGCCACAATCTCTGCTGCACTAAGATCTCTAGTAAAACCACCTTTTGCAGTCAAACAAAAACTACATCCAACCTTACAACCTATTTGTGATGATATACAAAAAGTATATTTTTCACTTTTGATTATATTGCCCTGCTGATCTTTTTGTTTATCTTTCATCAACAACAACACACTCTCTACAGTTGTATTATCTTGTAGTTTAAAAAGATATTTTATGCTACCATCTAAACTTTTCTCCTCTTTTATTACAGATAAAATATCAATAGGATAGTTCTCTTGTAAAGTTTGTTGAAGTTGTTTAGGTATATTTTTCATATCTTCATATTTGGTAATATATTTTTTATATATCCAATCATAAATCTGTTTTGCTCTAAACTTTGGTTGAATTAAATTTTCTAATTCATCTAGTCTATAATCATATATAGTTTTTATATTTTATCCTTTTTATTTTTAGATGTTTCACATGGAACAATTATATTTTTTGATTCAAGATATCTTATAAGTTTATCAATAGCTTTAGTATGATTTGATATAAAATCTTTATGAGCATCTTTATTTGTATAGTTCGTAATAACAAAGATTCCTTGTATCTTTATATCAAATTCTTGAGCAACTTTTACTAAAGAATAAAACTCCATATTTTCAATTCCTATACCATAGTTGATCAACTCTTTTGAAAGCTCTTGATTTGTAGATATATAGTTTGAACTATTAACAATAGTCTCATTTTTTAGTTTTGGATCATCTATTTTAAGAACATTATCTATTGGAGTATAACTATCATCTCTTAAAAATGACAACTCAATATTTGAAGCACTAGAACTATGCACTATATCAAAAATATCATAATTACCATAACTACCTGCACTTCCTACAAAAATAAGATAATCTGGTTTATTAAATAAACAAAGTCTAGTTAAATTTATAGCAGACTCTATTAAACCTACTCCCATAGGTGTTGCAAAACTAAAAACCTCATTTTTACCTGCTGATATAATCATATAAATTCTTTATAATCTTACGGGAATATTATTTTGTTGAAGATATCTTTTTAGATCCATAATATCAATCTCTTTATAGTGAAAAATGGAAGCAGCAAGTGCGGCTTCTGCTCCACCTAGTGTGAAAGCATCTTTTATATGCTCCATAGTCCCCGCTCCACCACTTGCAATCACAGGAATATCTACTATAGAACTTATCTGTTTAGTAATATCTAATTCAAATCCAGCTTTTGTGCCATCAGCATCCATAGATGTAAGTAAAATCTCTCCAGCACCACGATCATATACCTCTTTTGCCCATTTTACTGCATCTAAACCTGTATCTTCTCTACCACCTTTGACAAATATATGATAGCTTCCATTGGCAACTTTTTTAACATCAAGTGCAACTACAATACATTGAGATCCAAACCGTTTAGCACTTTGGTTGATAAAATCAGGATTGACAACAGCACTACTATTGATACTTACTTTATCGCAACCTACATTTAGCAGATTATAAATATCATCTAGTTTTCTTATACCGCCACCTACTGTTAATGGTATAAAAACCTCTTTTGCTACTTTTGCAACAACATCTACAATAGTATCTCTTTTTTCATGAGATGCTCCAATATCTAAAAAAGTGATCTCATCAGCACCCTCTTGATTATATCTTATAGCAACCTCTACAGGATCACCAGCATCTTGAAGCCCCACAAAATTGACACCTTTTACAACTCTACCATTGCTAACATCAAGGCAAGGTATAATTCTTTTTGCAAAATAACTCATATAATTCCTTGTATTTATATACATACTACAATACAAACATATTATAGTATCAAATCAAATATGAGTTATTATACTAAAAATTCACTATTAAATATATAAATATTTTTATTAGTTTTATTTTTT
>CAJXII010000038.1 GCA_913054415.1 uncultured Arcobacter sp. | reverse complement strand
TGATACTTTTTTAGAATTGGATGGTAGATTTTATATTATGGATTTATTTGGGTTAATTAAGTTAAAACTTACTATATGATATAATCTTGCATTTTTAAAACTAGACAATAAAACTTAGGAGTTATTAGGTTGAAAGATAAAATTACAAATGCCCTTTTAGAGATAAAAAGGGGAACATCAGAGATAATTGATATAGAAAATATTGAAAAATTAGTGACAAACTATTATGAAAAAAATGAAAACTATTATGTAAAAGCTGGGTTTGATCCAACTGCACCAGATCTACATCTAGGACATACAGTATTGCTACAAAAATTAGCAATTTTTCAAAAATATGGAGGAATTGTGCAGTTTCTAATAGGAAATTTTACTGCTACTATTGGAGATCCAACTGGAAAAAGTGCTACAAGAAAAGTGCTAAGTGATGAAGATATTATAAAAAATATCCAAAGCTATACTACTCAAGCTTTTAAGATACTTGACCAATCAAGAACTCAAATCGTTTTTAATAAAGACTGGCTTGAAGATTTAGGAGCAAGTGGTATTTTGATGTTAGCTTCAAATCTAACAGTAGCTAGAATGTTAGAAAGAGATGATTTTTCAAAAAGATATAATTCTAATACCCCTATTGCTGTTAGTGAATTTTTATATCCACTATTACAAGGATATGATTCCGTTCATCTTCAATCAGATATTGAAATAGGCGGAACAGATCAAAAATTCAATCTTCTTATGGGAAGACAACTTCAAAAATCTTATGGACTAAATAAACAACAAGCAGTATTGATGATGCCAATACTTGAAGGTCTTGATGGAGTTAATAAGATGAGTAAATCTTTAGGAAACTATATAGGTGTTACTGATGAACCAAATGATATGTTTGGTAAAATTTTATCTATATCTGATGAACTTATGTGGAGATATTATGAGTTGTTGTCTTCAAAAGATTTAACAACTATTCAAGAGCTAAAAAAAGGTGTAGAGGATAAAACTTTACATCCAAAAGCTATAAAAGAGATGTTGGCTATGGAGATTGTTGATAGATTTCATGGTATAGGAGCAGGTGGAGTAGCAAGAGATGAATTTACTAAAATTTTTGCTAAAAAAGATATACCAACTAATTTAAAAGAGTTCACTTTAGAATCAGGGATTAATATTATTCAAGCTTTGGTGCAAACTAATCTTGTCCCTTCAGTATCTCAAGGAAAAAGAGATCTAAAAGGTGGAGCAGTAAAATTGGATCAGAAAAAAATAGATGATGAAAAGCTGATTTTGCAAAAAGGGGAATTCGTTTTACAAAAAGGTAAAAAGAATTTTGTTAAAATCATAGTAAAATAAAGGATGAAAATGAAACCATTAAAAATAGGAAAATATACGATAGAAAAACCAATCATTCAAGGTGGTATGGGTGTAGGAATATCTTGGGATAAACTTGCTGGAACTGTATCTAAAGAGGGTGGTTTAGGTGTGCTTAGTTCAATAGGAACAGGTTACTACAAAAATAAACAATATACACATAAATTGGTTCAAGGAAGACCTTTAGATTCTATCAATTTTTGCTCAAGAGATGCTATGATAGCTATGGTAAAAGATGCTAGAGAGATTTGTGGTGATGCACCATTGGCTGTAAATGTGCTTTATGCTACAAATGATTATGGCAAAGTTGTAAAAGATGCATGTGATGGTGGGGCAGATATGATTATCACTGGTGCTGGACTTCCTACAAATATGCCTGAATTTACCAAAGATTATCCAGATGTTGCACTAATACCAATAGTAAGTAGTGCAAGAGCATTAAAACTTATTTGTAAAAAATGGAAACGATACGATAAACTTCCAGATGCAGTAATAGTTGAAGGTCCATTGAGTGGTGGACATCAAGGTTTTGGTTATGATGATTGTCTAAAAGAGGAGTTCCAACTTGAAAATATAGTTCCACCTGTAATTGAAGAGGCAAAAAAATGGGGTGATATACCAGTAATCGCCGCTGGTGGAATTTGGGATAAAAATGATATTGATAGATTTTTGGATTTGGGTTGTGCTGGTGTTCAGATGGCTACAAGATTTATAGGAACTTATGAATGTGATGCTCACGATAATCTAAAACAAGTCTTAATAGATTGTAAAGAGGAAGATATAGAACTTCTAAAATCACCTGTTGGGTATCCAGCAAGAGGTATTAGAACAAAACTTCTTGATGATATAGATAATGATACTGCACCAAAAATCAAATGTATAAGTAACTGTATATTCCCTTGTAACAGAGGTGAAGAAGCAAAACAAGTAAGACTTTGTGTAGCAGATAGACTAGCAGATGCTTGTGAAGGTAAAATAGATACAGGATTATTTTTTACAGGAACAAATGGTTATAAAATAGATAAACTAATAAGTGTTCATGAACTTATGGACAAATTAGTAAATGGTGAATAGCCTAAAGTGCTTCATAAAATATTCAAGCTTCTAATATTATGTTCGCTAGTTGTAACTTTTAGTTTTGCAACTAGCTATACAACAAAATATCAACAAGCAAAAAAAGAATATGCCAAAGTTATATTCTCAAACAATAAAGCCCAAGAGATAAGAGCTTTAAAAGCCCTAATCTTCTATGGCAACAAACTACATATCAACACAATCAGATATAAAAAAGAACTAAGAAGATTAAAAAAACTTCCATATAAACACACTAAATACACTAAACATACTAAAAAAATAGATAGAATCAAAAAAACAAAATCAAAAAAACCACCTATTAAAATATATAAATCAAAATATTCTATCAAAAATGTTAATGATATAGATCAACAAATAACAATAACTTTTAATAAAAAAATCAACAAATCATATATACACTATTTTACAAAAAGAATAGGCAAAAAACATCAATATATCTTCGATATAAAAGGAAGATTTAAAGATGCTTCCCCTACAAAACTATCTCTAAATGGTGTTGATAAAATTAGGATTACACAATATAGATACAACACTTTAAGGATAAGTTTTACCAATAGAAAAAGATTAAAACTTATCTATATTATAGGTTCAAATAAAATTATTATAAAACTAAAACATAAAATAATGCATATTAAAAAAACTTACCCTATTGCAAAAGCTCAACAAAATACAAAAACTATAAAACAAAAAACAATAGTAATAGATGCAGGTCATGGTGGTAAAGATTCTGGTGCAGTTGGTATCCATAGATATTATGAAAAAAGGGTAACTTTAAATACCGCTATTCATCTATATAAGATATTAAGACAAAGAGGATATAAAGTTTATCTCACACGAGCAAGGGATAAGTTTATCTCTTTAAGAGGTAGAACAAAACTTGCAAATAGAAAAAATGCTGATCTATTTATCTCAATACATGCCAATGCTGTGCCTAGATCAAAAAGATCAAAAGTTCATGGTATTGAGACATATTTTTTATCTCCTGCTAGAAGTAAAAGAGCAAAACGAGTAGCTGCACTAGAAAACAGATCAGATATGGGCAATATGGGTTGGAGTATGCAAAATAGTTTTTTAACCCTATTAAATAGAACAAAAATAGTAGCATCTCAAAAATTAGCAATAGATGTTCAAAAAAATATATTATATAAACTTCGTAAAATTTATGGCACAAGAGCAATATATGATGGTGGGGTAAAAGAAGCACCTTTTTGGGTGCTAGTAGGTGCTCAAATGCCATCTATCTTAATAGAAGTAGGATATATCACACACCCAATAGAGGGAAGAAGAATATATAGCAATAAATATCAACTAAATATGGCAACTGCTATTGCAAATGGGATAGATGCTTATTTTTTAAAAAATTAATGGAGTTATAATGGCAAAAAGATTATATATTGTAAGTAGTGGAGCTGGTGGATTAGATTATATCTCATCAGAAGCATTAAAAGCGATAAATGATAGTGAAGTAATAGTATCTTATAGCAAATATGCAAGAGAATTAGAGCCTATTTTAGGTGATAAAGAGCTTTATACATCAGGTATGACTTATGAGATTGATCGTTGTGCAAAAGCGATAGAATATGCTAAAAATGGTAAAACTACATCTATTATCTCAAATGGTGATGCCAATGTTTATGGTATGGCAACTTTAGTTGTAGAGCTTATTGAAAACCAAAATTTATGGGATGAAATAGAGTTGATTTCACTGCCTGGAGTTACATCTTTTTTAGCAACTGCTTCTAAAGTTGGAGCTCCTGTAAGTCAAGATTTTGCTATTATCTCTTTATCAGATAGACTTACAGATATAAATATTATAGACAAAAGGGTAAAAAATGCTCTTGAAGCTGATTTTATACTAGGAATATATAATCCCAAGTCAAAAAAACGGATCAAACCATATCTTAATTTTATAGAAGCATTAAAAAATCATGATCAAAAGGTTGCAATCATCGCTTCACATGTAGGAAGAGCTAAAGAGAGTATCCATATCACTAATACAACTGAACTCATAAAATATGGATATGATCATCCAAATATTTCTATGTCAACTCTTTTAATCATAGGTAACTCAAATACAAAATTGATCTCACATAATAAAGTTTTAACCCCACGAGGATACCTCAACAAATACGATATAGATGGAAATTTAAAAAAATAATAATTCCTAATAGAGATATAACGATTTTTTGGATATAATCGCCATATTTTATTAGAGATTTGATCTCTAAAAAGGAGTTATACTTGAAACTATGGTTAGATAAGATTGAACAAGCTCAATCTTTAGAAGAATTGGAAACTTTAAGAGTTGAAATATTGGGTAAAAAAGGTATTTTAACTTTAGAGTTTGCAAAGATGAAAACAATTCCAAACGAAGAGAAAAAAGAGTTTGCACAAAAATTAAATAAACAAAAAGCACAAATCAATGATGCTATTGAAAATAAAAAAACAACTCTTTTAGCAAAAGCTTTAGAGGAGCAACTAAAAGCTGAAAAAATAGATGTTACTCAGTTTGTAGCTAGTGATGAAACAGCTGCACTTCACCCTGTGTTAGATACTATGGATAGAATTACTACATATTTTCAAAATATGAATTTTAGTATCGAAGAGGGTCCATTAGTTGAAGATGATTTTCATAATTTTGAGGCATTAAACTTACCAAAATACCATCCAGCAAGAGATATGCAAGATACATTTTATTGTAAAGATGGTGCAGTATTAAGAACTCACACTTCACCTGTTCAAATAAGAACTATGCAAAACAACAAACCACCTATTAGAATGATTGCACCAGGTAGTGTTTTTAGAAAAGATTATGATATTACACATACACCTATGTTTAATCAAATTGAAGGATTAGTTGTAGATGATATAGATAAAGTATCATTTGCCAATTTAAAACATGTGATGGTTGAGTTTTTACAACATATGTTTGGTGATGTTGAAGTAAGATTTCGACCATCATTTTTCCCTTTTACAGAGCCATCTGCAGAGGTTGATATTAGCTGTTTATTTTGTGAAGGTAAAGGCTGTAAAGTATGTTCACAAACAGGATGGTTAGAAGTGTTAGGATGTGGAATAGTAGATGAAAATGTTTTCAAAGCTGTAGGGTATAAAAATGTTAGTGGTTATGCCTTTGGACTTGGGATTGAAAGATTTGCTATGTTGATCCATAAAATTGGAGATCTTAGAAGTTTATTTGAGAGTGATATAAGATTATTAGGACAGTTTAGATGATAGTTACAAGAGAATGGTTAGGAAAATTTATAGATATTAGCAATATATCTACAGAAAAAATATGTGAAGCACTAAACTCTATTGGGCTTGAAGTTGATAGTGTCAAACAACTTCAAATCCCACAAAAAGTGGTAATAGGCTATGTTAAAGAGTGTATAAAACATCCAGATGCTACTAAACTTAATATTTGTCAAGTAGATATAGGATCCACTATAGTGCAAATAGTTTGTGGAGCTAAAAATGTAGCAGAAGGTCAATTTGTTCCTGTTGCTACTGTTGGAGCTAATTTAGGAGATGATTTTATCATCAAAGAAGCTAAATTAAGAGGTGTTGATTCTCATGGTATGATATGTAGTAGCACAGAGATTGGTTTGCCAAAACTAAATGATGGTATTATGGTATTGGATGATTCTGTATGTGATCTAAAAATTGGGCAAGAGTTAAATATATATCCATTTTTCAATGATACTATTATAGATATAGAACTTACTGCAAATAGAGGAGATTGTCTTAGTATATATGGAATTACAAGAGAGTTAAGCACATATTTTAATATCCCTATATCTAAAGATGATTTACCTATAGAAAGTAATCATATAGGTATTGGGCAAGTTTTAGATATAAAATGTGATAATGATATAGAATCAAATCTTATCTACAAAGCTGCCAATATTGAAAACTACTCTTTACCATTATTGTATCAACTAAGAGTAGGTTTAATAGATATATCTAAAAATACTGATATTGAAACTTTAATAGCTTATGTATCACACACAACAGGTGTTTTACTCAATGTCTATACAAATGCAATAGCAAATAAACAAAAAGATAAAGTATCTTTAAATATTACAAAAAATGAAGATGGTTTTGATACTGTTGTAGGGAAAATCCCTTTAAGTATCATTGGAGTAGAATCGGGACAAATAGAAAAAGAGGATAACAATATCATCATAGAGGCTTCATATATCAATCCTGAGATTTTATCACAAAAAGTTTTTGATACAAAGATAAAAACAGCAGATCTGTATTATAAAGCTTCAAGAGGAAGTGAGCCTGATATACAAATGGGTATAGAGTTTGCAGTTGGTTTATTATCTAAATTAGGTGCTACTATATATAATGGATCTGAAGATTTTATAGATGATTTACAAGAGCAAACTTTAACTGTAACACTTGATAAAATAAATCTAATTATAGGTGAGGTAATCCCAAAAGAAAAAGTAATAGAAATTTTAAATTCTTTGGGATTTATTATAAAAGATAGAGGAAACGATACACTAAATATCACTATTCCACATTTTAGACACGATATTAAAAATATCGCTGATATTACTGAAGAGATAGTAAGAATCATAGGTATAGATAATATCAAAGCCAAACCACTAAAAATAGCTGAAGTAAATAGAATTAATACCGTAAGTAATAAAATCAAACTAAACAATAAACTAAGACTAAAAGCTATATCAAATGGATTTTATGAGACTATTACATATATTTTTGCACAAAGAGATCTTTTAGAAAAATATAATTTTGCAACAGTTATAGCTAAAAAAGATATATTAAATCCAATAGTATTAGAACTTAATACATTTAGAACAACACTAGCTTTAAACTTAGTTCAAGCAGTATCTTCAAATATTAAACAAGGATTTAAGTCTATTGCTTTATTTGAAAGTGGTATTATTTTTGATAAACAAAGAGATGAAAAAAGAGTCTTAGGATTTATTTTTAGTGGTGATATAGAGCAAGAAGCTGTGCGAAACCATGGGAAACCTAATAAAATTGACTTTTTTGCATTTGCTCAAAAATTATCAAATATTGTGGGAAATTTTGAACTAGAACCATTAGATAAAATTGATAATAATTTTATCCATCCATATCAAAGTGCAAATATTATCCAAAATGGGCAAACTATTGGTCAAATATACAAACTACACCCAACAGTAGCTCAAGATTTTGATATATTTGATGATACATATCTTGCTCAAATAGATTTTGATAAACTAAATGATAATCTTATCCAAGCAAATGATATATCAAAATTCCAATCTTCAAAAAGGGATCTTAGTGTTATTGCTCCAAAATCTATGGATTATAAACAGATCAAAAATGTGCTAGATAATCTAAATATACAAGAGATCAAACAATACAATCTAATAGATATATATAGTGATGATAAATTAGGATCTAACCAAAGTTTAACTATCAAATTTGTTTTACAATCTGAAACAAAAACTTTACAAGAGGAAGATATAGTTAAGATTATGGATCAGATTTTAGCTCAACTTAAAGAGCAACTAAATATAGGTTTAAGATAAAAGAGTAAAAAGTGCAAAAGTTACAAATTACAAAACTAGATCAACCATTTGATATTGTTATAGATAATATCGCTAGTGATAAATCTATCTCTCATAGATGTGCAATGTTTAGTTTATTAAGCGATAAAACATCAACTATAAAAAACTACCTAAGAGCAGAAGATACACTAGATAGTTTAAAAATAGCTCGAAAATTAGGTGCTAAAGTAGAAGATGATGGGCAAACTATTAAAATAACTCCACCACAAAATCTAACCGAACCTGATGATATTCTTGATTGTGGAAATGCTGGAACTGGTATGCGACTTTATGCTGGACTTTTAGCAGGGATTGATGGTAGTTTTATCCTTACAGGAGATAAATATCTAAGATCAAGACCTATGAAAAGAGTAACAAATCCACTTAAAAAAATTGGAGCAAAAATTGATGGGAGAGAAGAGGCAAATAAAGCACCACTTCATATAAGAGGTGGGAAACTTAAATCTTTTAAATACCATAGCCCAATAGACTCTGCTCAAGTTAAATCTGCTTTAATTTTGGCAGCTCTAAGAGCTAATGATATATCTTACTACAAAGAGAATCTTTTAAGCCGTGATCATACTGAAAGGATGTTAAACGGTATGGGGGCAAATATCTCTTTAGAAGATGATGGTTGGATAAAAATTGATCCACTTACAAAACCACTCAAACCTTTAGATATTATAGTTCCTACTGATCCTAGTAGTGCTTTTTTCTTTGCAGTTGCGGCTGCGATTGTTCCTAAAAGTAAAGTAACTTTAAAAAATCTTACACTAAACCCTACTAGAATAGAAGCATATAAAATTTTAGAAAAAATGGGAGCAAAAATAACCTATATAGAAAAAGAGAATATCTATGAACCAATAGGAGATATTATAGTAGAACACGATCAACTAAATGGTGTAGTAGTTCAAGATAATATCGCTTGGCTTATAGATGAGCTACCAGCTTTAAGTATAGCTATGAGTGTAGCAAATGGTAAAAGTGTAGTAAAAAATGCCAAAGAGCTAAGGGTAAAAGAGAGTGATAGAATCAATACAGTAGTGCAAAATCTAAAACTTTGTGGTGTTGGATATATTGAATATGAGGATGGATATCTAATAGAGGGTAATGCCACTTTACAAAAAGCCACTATTGATAGTTGTGGTGATCATAGGATCGCTATGAGTTTTGCTATTGCTGGACTTTTATGTGGTATGGATATAGAAAATACAGCTTGTATAGATACAAGTTTTCCAAATTTTATACAAATTATAGATAGTTTAAAAGGATAATTATGCAAGTAAAATTAGCTTCATCGTATGGATTTTGTTTTGGTGTAAAAAGAGCAATCAAGATAGCTCAAGAGCATAAAAATAGTGCTACAATGGGACCACTTATACACAACCAAAAAGAGATAAGTAGATTAAAAGATGATTTTAATGTGGGATTATATAATAGTATAGATGAAGCAAAAAGTGATGATACTGTTATTATAAGAACTCACGGTATCCCAAAAGGTGATCTTGAGAAACTAAAAGCACAAGATACAAAAGTAATAAATGCAACTTGCCCATTTGTTACTACCCCTCAACAAATTGTAAAAAAAATGTCTGCTGATGGATATAGTATTGTAATCTTTGGAGATGAAGAGCATCCAGAAGTTAAAGGTGTAAAATCTTATGGCGATGATGTGCATGTAGTTTTAAAAGCACAAGAGTTAGATACTTTAAAATTCAAATACAACAAATTAGCTACAGTAGCTCAAACTACCAAACAAAAAGAGAAATATCTTGAAATTGTAAATAATCTAATTTTACGATATAAAGAGGTAAGAGTTTTTAATACTATTTGTGATGCTACATTTGAAAATCAAGCAGCTACTAGAGAACTATCAGATCAAGTTGATATTATGATAGTAATAGGTGGTAAAAACTCATCAAATACAAAACAACTTTTTAATATAGCAAAAAAAAACTGTAACGATAGTTATCTAATAGAAGATGAAACAGAGCTTGATGATTTATGGTTTAAAGATAAAAAACTTTGTGGGGTAACTGCTGGTGCTTCTACACCTGATTGGATTATCCAAAAAGTTGTAGATGCAATTGAATTATATTAGTTTAATTACTAATTTCTGGAAGTTCAAGATCACCTACTAGATTTATAAACTTAATAAAATCAAAAGGCTTTAAAAGATATTCACTAATACCCAATCTTTCAGCAGTCTTTAGATATTCGGGCTCAGTATGAGCAGACATTATTATAAATTTTAGATCAGGTTTAGTTTTTCTAGCCTCTTCTATCATCTCCAAACCATTCATATTTGGCATATTTATATCTGTCACTACAAGTGATAGATCAGGATTTTCATTGATCTTCTCCAAAGCTTCTACACCATCATTTGCTGTTACAAAATTTACTTGTAGTTTTGTTAATGTATCACTAATAATTTTAATCAAATCTTTTTCATCTTCTACAAAAAGAATCTTCAATCTTTTTAATTTTGCAATTTTTTGTTGCATCTATATTCCTTAACTATTATGAATTTTGTAATTCGCTTTTATGTATTACACTCTCTATATCCATCACTACTAACATCTCACTATTTTCCATTCGTAAATAACCTTTAAGATATCTAGTAGGTATAGCTGATCCCATATCTGATACAGGAGATAATTGATTTGTATCTATTCTTTGAACATCATCAACTTTATCTACAACGATACCAATCATCCTTTTATCTTCAGTGATAATAGCAATAACCGCTGTATTTTCATCATATACTGCTTCACTTGTGCCAAATCTGATTCTAGTATCTAAAATAGGCACAACTTCACCTCTTAGATTAATCAAACCTTTTACCCAATCACTTGTATTTGGTAAAGTAGTGATAAGATCTGGGTATGTTAAAATCTCTCTTATTTTTGGTAACTCAATAGCATATTTCATAGACCCAAGTATAAAAGTCATATATTCACTTGAATTACTACTTTGATATTTATTTTCTCTATCTGACATATTTAATCCTTTTTCTACTCTTGTGCTTTCCATTGCTTATATAAAGCATCATGTTCTTCAATCTCTTGCCGTGATGGTTTTCTTCTACAAGATAGATAACTATAATGTCCCCAGAAAAAATAACCAATTTCAAGAATATTTATATTCCTAAATAG
>CAJXII010000037.1 GCA_913054415.1 uncultured Arcobacter sp. | reverse complement strand
AAGAGGTGGAATAAAAAGAAATCTGATATTGGTCTTGACAAAGGGGGACATTATATTGTTATTTACATGATCCCAAATATCATCACAACAATATGTATCTGATGTAAAAAGTATCGCACTACCATTTTTTTCTATAATATATCCATTACTTGATGGTGTATGGTTATTTTCAATAGCTGTAATTTTACATCCATCTACATCTATTGTTTCACCTATATCTATCTCAATAAGCTCTATCGCTTTATGTTGTGAATCTATCAGATTTATTTGTGTAAAATCTGGCCAAATATCCCAATTAAGTATATGATTATGAATATCTTCTAAAGTCTTTTTTCTTCCATAAACTCTTAATGGCACATCTCTTATCTCAAAAGTAGCATCTATAAGAAAACCGATATCATTAATATGATCTAAATGTGAGTGTGTAATAAAAAGATGATTGATATTTTTACTACCATTTCCCAACCCTTCAAGAATATTACCTGCATCTAGGACAACCTCTTTAGATAATTGTATAGATGTCAATGCCATATTTGTAGATTTACCACCATAAGCACCTAAAATTTTAATTGAACTACTATCATCTCTCATATTACTACTCCACTTTAAGCTAAATCTTTCAATGTTGCGATATTTGCCGCTAATTTATTTCTAACCTCTAAAAACTCTAGTTCAGGAACACTATCAGCAACAATACCTGCTCCACTTTGAAATACAACTAAATCATCTTTTAAAAGAGTTGTCCTAATTGTAATCGCACTATCCATATTGCCATCAAATCCAAAATAAGCAATACTTCCACTATAAAAACCTCTTTTGATCCCTTCAAACTGAGCAATAAGCTCCATAGCTCTTATTTTTGGAGCTCCTGTCATAGTTCCTGCTGTAAAAGTTGAAGCAAACAGATCAAACATATCATATTTATCATCTAGTGTTGCTTCTACATCACTTACCATATGCATTACATGTGAATATTTTTCTACTCTCATTTTATCTGTAACTTCGACTGTTCCAGCTTTTGCTACACGACCTACATCATTTCTACCTAGATCTATAAGCATCACATGTTCAGCTACCTCTTTAGGATCATTTAGTAGTTCATACTCCATTTGCTGATCTTTGGCTATAGTATTACCTCTTTTTCTTGTCCCTGCTATTGGTCTTAATAATATTTGATTATCTGTAAGTCTTACCATAACTTCAGGGCTACTTCCAGCAATAGTAAAATCTTCATATTGTAACAAAAACAGATAAGGACTTGGGTTTTTTGATCTTAAAGCTCTATAAAAACTTAAATGATCTATCTTAGCTCTTTGTGTAAATCTATTTGCCATAAGGATCTGAAATACATCTCCACTTCTTATCATCTCTTTTGATTTTTTAACCATTTCAAAAAACTGCTCTTTTGAAAAAGCAAACTCTCCATCATCTAAAAGTGTAGCTTTTTGAAGTGGTGTATATACAAAATCACCTTGAAGTGAATCAACAATACTTTGGATACTTTGTTTATGTTCGTCCATAGAACTTATGGCAATTAGTTTAGAACTTTTATGAGAATATACAAGCACAATTTTTGGACGAATAAGATCAAAATCAGCAATCTGAAGATCATCTTTTAGATTTGACATAGATTTTTTAAGTGATGGTTCAAACTCACAAACCATATCATAACCTATATTTCCTATAAATCCATCAATAAGCCCAATACCTAATTGCTGACTTTTATCTTGATATAGTTTTTTATCTATGTTATTGTAGTATTGTTTTAAAAATACAAAAGGGTTAGAATCTATTTGTTTAACCTCTTGATTTTCATTTTTATAATAACTTTTAGAATCTTTATGCCATATCCTTTCTCTATCTCCTATAATAATATAGCTATAGTTACCATCAGCATTATTTATAGCTGATTCAAATAAAAATGTTATCTCATCTTGAAATAACTCCTTTATCTTTTGATAGATAGATATAGGTGTAAACTGATCTAAAAAGATCTCTTTATGATAAAAATTCATCTATTTTAACTCCAATATATATGCATATTTTCTTTTTAGATCACCTTTTACTTTTGGCAATATTGTTGTAGCTTTTGCTCTAGTCTTATATGGTCCTATTAGCACTTTATTATATTTTTTATTTTTGATTACCATAGGATATATAATATAAGAGTAACCCTTATTTTTAATATTTAACAAAAAACTAACCTTTGGCATCTTTGTAAATGCTCCCACTTGAATATAAAATCCACTATTTTTAGCAATAATTTTTTTCTTAGTAGTTTTTTTAGGTTGTTGAACTATCTTTTTCTTTTTTTGTTTTACAACTTTTTTAATCTCTTTTTTTGGTGTCTCTTTTACTACTGGTGGCACATCTTGAACTTGTGTATCATTTTTTTGCATACCAAACAGATCATTTTTAGCTGGTTGCTGCTCCTGTTTAGGGGGAGTTGTTTCTTCCTCTTGGACTTTTAAAGGCACAGGAGTTTCTTTGGTCTGGATTTTTTGTATATCAAGTTCTTCTTGAATCACATCTTTTTTGTGTTTTGTAGTAATATCATTATACTGATCTTGATTATCTAAAAGTGTATCTTGAGATATATTTTGTGTATCTTCAAAAAGTTTAGGTTGTTTATCATTTGTAGATAAAAATCTAATAACAACCATCGTAAGTATAAATAAAATAGTAAGAGCTATAGCTATGGTTATATATTTTTTCTTGATATTATCATTTGATTCTTCCTCTAATAATATATCATTTAAACCATTTGATGGTTCTTCATGTATATCTACAATTACAGGCTCTTCATCTGCTATATCAAACTCTTTGAATGTTGTTTGTCTTTTTTGAGCATCAAGTTGCTCCTCTTGAAGCCTTAATTTAGCTTTCTCTTTTTCTATCTCAACATTTCTTAGAAATTCATCACCTTTGAATCCCATAACTATACCTTTTATCTATATTTTTAATATGTTGATTTTGTATAAATCACAAATCTACTAGCTAACTCTTCAAGCTCTTTTTTGATATTTTCTTGAAGTTCTTGATTATTAATATCATCTAAAATATCTGCTATTTTATTTGCGATAAATTCAAACTCATTCTCTTTCATACCTCTTGCTGTAAGTGCTGGACTTCCTATTCTTATACCACTTGTTACAAATGGACTTCTAGTCTCACCTGGAACTGTGTTTTTATTTACAGTAATTCCTGCATTTCCAAGTGCTGCATCTGCATCTTTTCCACTAAAATCTTTATCTAAAAAGCTAACCAATACTAAATGGTTATCTGTTCCACCACTTACAATATCATATCCTCTTTTTAGAAGAACTTCACCTAAAATTTTTGCATTTGCTTTTACTTGCTTAGCATACTCTTTCCAAGATGGATCAAGTATCTCTTTAAATGCTACTGCTTTTGCAGCTATTACATGAACCAATGGCCCACCTTGAAGTCCTGGGAAGATTGCACTATTGATTTTTTTAGCAATATCTTCATCATTTGTCATTATCATACCACCTCTTGGACCTCTTAAAGTCTTATGGGTTGTAGTTGTAACAACATGCGCATAAGGGAATGGACTTTGATGTTCACCAGCAGCTACAAGTCCAGCTATATGAGCAATATCAGCAAATAGTATAGCTCCTACCTCATCAGCAATTTGTCTAAATCTTTTAAAATCGATCTCTCTAGCATAAGCACTTGCACCACATACTATAATTTTTGGTTGAACTATTTTTGCTATATCTAAAACTCTATCATAATTGATTCTACCATCAAGCTCAACTCCATAAGTAAAACTATGATAATTTTTACCACTAAAACTTGGTTTACTTCCATGAGTTAGATGCCCACCGTGACTTAGATCCATACCTAAGATTTTATCTCCTGCTTTTATAAGTGCAGCATAAACTGCTCCGTTTGCTTGACTACCACTATGAGGCTGAACATTTGCATATTCACATCCAAAAATCTCTTTTGCTCGATCGATTGCTAATTGTTCTACACCATCTGCATATTCACATCCACCATAATATCTTTTATATGGATAACCTTCAGCATATTTATTTGTAAAAACACTTCCCATAGCTTCCATAACTGCTGGTGATGTAAAGTTTTCACTTGCTATCATCTCAAGATGATTAGTTTGCCTTTGTAACTCTTTTTCAACTAGATCAAATACCTCTTGATCTGCATCTTGTAAACTACTATTTTTTATAAATTGACTCATTTTATTCCTTTGTAATATTAATTTTCTTCTAAAAGATCTATCTCTTTTGCAACAGGTTTCATAGCAGGGAATAATAATACATCCCTAATACTGTGTTGATTTGTTAACATCATCACAAGCCTATCTATACCAATACCTTGTCCTGCTGTTGGTGCCATACCATAAGATAGTGCATTTACAAAATCTGCATCCATCTCATGAGCTTCATCATCACCAGCATCTTTTGCTTCCATCTGACCTTCAAATCTTTGAAGTTGATCTAGTGGATCATTTAACTCACTAAAAGCATTTGCTATCTCACGACCTGCGATAAATAGCTCAAATCTATCTGTAATATCTGGTTTAGTATCACTTCTTCTAGCTAATGGAGATATATCTACAGGGTATTCTGTAATAAATGTAGGATCTATTAGTTTTTCCTCTACAAACTCATCAAATAGCTCACCTTGTAGTTGCCCTAAAGTTAGTTTATCATTTACTTCTAAATTTTGCTCTTTTAGATATGCTAAGATTTTATCTTTATCATTTGTGATATCAGCAGGAACTTCTCCTATTGTTGTAAGTGATTCTATTAAAGGTATCTCAGTGAAGTTTGAAAAATTGATCTCAAGATCACCATAAGGTAATTTTGTAGGTAAATTTAAGTGCTCAAAAAGATATTCAAAATACTCTTTTGTTAATTCTATTAAATCTTTGTATGTTTTGTAAGCCCAATAAAACTCTATACTTGTAAATTCTGGATTATGAGTAGCATCCATACCCTCATTTCTAAAATTTCTATTTATCTCAAATACAGCTTCAAATCCACCAACAACCAATCTTTTTAGATAAAGTTCAGGTGCAATTCTTAAATATCTATCTACATCTAATGCATTAAAATGTGTTACAAAAGGTTTTGCATTTGCTCCACCTGCTATTGGGTGCATCATAGGAGTTTCAACTTCTAAAAATCCTTTATCTTCAAAAAATCTTCTTGTTAAACTAATAATTTTACTTCTTGTATGAAAAACTTTTTTAACATCAGAGTTCATTATAAGATCAAGATATCTTTGTCTATATCTTAACTCTTTATCAACAATACCGTGATATTTCTCAGGAAGTGGAGAGATCGCTTTTGTCAAAAGCTTCACATCAGTAGCATGGATACTAAGTTCACCTTTACCTGTAATAAATGGATAACCAGTTATTTGGATAATATCTCCAACCTCTATAAGTTTTTTAAAAGTATTATTATAAAACCCTTCTGCTAGATTATCTCTTGCAATATAACCTTGCAATATTCCACTTTCATCCTCTATTTTTATAAAACTAGCTTTCCCCATAAGTCTAAAAAACTTTATCCTACCAGCTACTGTATATATACGATTTTCATCTCTTTTATTTTCTACATGTTCTAAGTCATCATTAACATTTAAAAACTTAGCTATAGTTGTGTCTTTAGTTGTATCATTTGCATAAGGATTGTATCCTTGCTCTTTTAGTTTGTTTGATTTTTCTATTCTTTGTTGTATAAATTTATTACTAAACAATTATCTATTCCTTTATCTCTTTTTTTATAGTTTTTACCGTCTCTTGGGCTTTCTTTTTTATCTTTTGTGCTGATATATCTTTTAGAGTATCTGTTCCTGCATCTATTGCTTTATCAATATTCTTACTCACTTTTTGTTGAATATTTGTAGTATCAAGTTTAATAATATACTGACCTGTTTGTTTTAATATAGGATATACCATACTATCTTGAACTTTTTCCTCTAGTTTTTTATTGATAGATTCTACATTTGATAGTGCATATACTATAATTGAAAATAGTAAAAAAACTTTTCCAGCACCAAATACAAAACCTAAAAATCTATCCAAAAAACCTAATCCACTTAATCCTATCATTTTGCTCAGTATAGTTCCAAGTATATATGCAACTACCCAAAAAACAGCCAATGATACAATAAAACCAACTAAAACAACAGTATTATTGTTATCAAAATGCATAATATTATCTACTATCTCTCCAACTTGCGATGATACTCTTGATGCTACGAATACTCCACCAACTATACCAAATAATGCAAATGCCTCTTTAATAAAACCACGAAATAAACCCTTTAAACCCAAAAGAGTTACAAGTGCTAATACGATCAGATCAAAATAATTGATATTTTCCACTTTCCTTACCCCACTTCATAAATTTAGGTAGATTATATCTTTTTTTATGTAAAAAATCGTTTAAATAAGATAAAGGGATCAAAACTGAATCTCGTTGATCCCAAAATGGATGAGGAATTTTCAATCGTGGATGATTAATTTTTAAATAATGAGTATATTTTTTGATAAATATAATATCTATATCTAATGTTCGTGGAGCATTCTTAAAACTTCGTTTTCGCTTAAATTTTAACTCATATTTTTGCATCAAATCTAAAAGTTTTATAGGATGCAAATCTGTTTTAATTATAATAATAGTATTAAAAAAATCATTTTGATCTATATATCCAAAAGGTGGATTTTGAACTATGATTGAAGTAGATATAAGTTGAAGTCTATTGTCTTTTTGCAAATAATTCAATAGCTGTTGAAATCTTTTTTTTGTATTGCCAATATTCCCACCAATACCCAAAACTACACTATATTTATAATGTTTAGTTATTTGTTTAGTTCTAAAAGGAAAATTTATTTTTTTAAATATTTTTATCATATAGCATAAATATATCTATTGGATCTGTTGATATTCTAGCTTAGAGATATTTTTCTCTTTGGTATCAAATTCTATTCCTACTAGATAAATTGGCAAATTTTTACTTAAATATTTTTGATGGTAGTTTTTCTCTTTTATTTGAGATAAGGCAGACTTACCATCTGTTTTAAACTCTATAATGTATATACAATTATTTAGTTTTATAGTTAGATCAATTCTGCCTTTGTTTGTGCAATCTTCACCAATAAGATCAAATCCTAAAGCTTTCATATATGAATAAAAAACACTTACATAGTATCCCTCATATTTATACATATTGTTGTTTGTGAAGTTATTGTATGGTATTGAAGCATATAGTGATTTTAGGTTTGTTTCTAATGTAATAAAATTATTTGTAATCATAGATTGATAAATTGCACTTTTTAGTTGTACTGGTTGCGCAACATTACTTATAAAATTTGCAATACTACTCATAAGTGATATTTTAACTTCAAGATTTGGTATAGATAGATGATATAACAAAGTGCCATCAAAATTCTCACTCACCTTTGAAATAGTTAAATATCCAGTTTGCCACATAAGAGTTTCAAGCTCTATATAATCAACATCAAAACTATTTAACATCATCTCATCTTTTACTACATTTTCCAGATTTGGTAAAAAGTAGTTGTTTTTTTCTATAAGTTTTAAAAGAAATGTTGGGGTTGCTGTTTGGAACCAGTAGCTTCTATATGCAAATTGATTTTCTATAAAAAGCAATATATCAAATGGATTATAAACACCATCCCCTAAGAATTTATATCCATTATACCATTTTGCTATTTTTTTAAAATCTTGCCCCTCAAGATGTTTAGCAAATGTAGTTTCTATATCGTTTTGAGTATAACCACAAATAGTTGAGTATTTTGGATTGAGTGTTATATCATTTAGATTGTTTAATCCACTAAAAAGAGATACTTTGGAAAACTTTGAAACACCTGTAATAAATACAAACTTTATATACTCATCACTACTTTTTATAACACTATAAAAGTTTTTTAACTCATCTCTTCTTTTTCTAGCTTCTTCAGTATTTTCTATATTATCTAAGATTGGTTTATCATATTCATCTATTAAAATTACCACTTTTTTATTGTATCTATTGTAAGCCTCTTCTATTAATCTTTTAAAACATCCTGGCATTGAGAAATCTTTTGGACACTCTATATTTAGATCTCTTTGGTTTTTGTCCATTATCTCATATAGTGTTTGATTAAAACCTTTTGTTGTTTTAAAATCTCCATCACCAAAACTTATTCTAATAATTGGAAACTTAATAAACTCATAACCACTATCATAGATACTAAGACCTTTAAAAATCTCTTTATTGGCATCAAAAATAGTTTTAAAAGTATCAAGCAACAAACTCTTACCAAATCTTCTAGGACGAGATAAGAAATAATATTGACCATTCTCAATCAAATCTTGAGCAATATTGGTTTTATCTATATAAAGGTAATCCTCTTCTAAAATAGTTTTTAATGTTGATATACCTATTGGTAGTCTTTTTAGTTTCATATTTTATACCTCTTTTAAAATATCTCATATTATATCTAAAATAATCATATTTTTAATTTATATACTTTAGCTAATGGAGTTAATATAACAGGTTTAAATAGCTCTTTATCATAATCTTCCAATACAAAAAGTTGAATATAAGTAGAGTTATACAATCTATTATCCAAGACTAAAAACTGATGATAGTTTTTCATATAAATTATGTTAATAGGTGAATTTGGATCGATAGTTTGAACTTTTTTTTCTAATTTACCTTTTCTATTATAATATGTAACTGCAAAATGATTTATTCTTACTTTTTTATTGCCAAGTTGCACCATACCTTTTGTTTTGAGGATTTTGATATGATTACCTAGATCGATATTTTTACCATCATCTTTAAATCTATGACTTATATAAAAAAGTGGTCTATTATATTTCATCCCTGTCATAAGATCTATATTTGAAAAAAGATCAACAGTAGGAAAAATATTCATCATTCTATTTGGAAGATATAGATATATATCTCTAGTTTTTGCAGGAAGTTTTATATTTGTTTGAAGTGCAGTAAGGAAATTGTTTGTGTCTTGATATCCATAATCAAGTGTCATTTGACCTATATTAGAGCTATGCCATTTAATATATTTGGTATCATTTTTATCTAACTCTTTGTTGTGTTCCTTTATATTAAATCGTTTTTGTGTATATTCTACATCTAATCTTAAAAGTTTTGCTGACTGAAGTTGTGGATGTGTAAGTGCAAAACTTGTAGGAAAATTTACACTACCACTATGTTTTCCACCATCACTTAATGTTTTGACATCACTATAATATCTAATAGGATAACCATAATCCCACCAAGATACTACATAATCTTCTCTTGAAGCTATTTTTTTAAGTTTATCAAGCACTACAACTTCATTTTTTGTAAATACTGTTGGAACTTTATAATTAATAATATGTTTAATGTTTGGAGCTAAAACTAAAATAGTTAAAAAACTCATCAAAGCATATTTAATATAGTTGTTTTTAATCAGATTTGATAATTGAACTATCAAAAATGCTACTGCTAAAGCTAAAACAGGCACAGCATATATAGTAAATCTAAGTCCTCCAACATAAGCTAAAAATCCTAACCCTACCATAGGCAACCCTAAAAGCATTACACGATGTTTGATACTTAACCAAACATATCCAATTATAGAGAATATAAAAATAATAGTATGCCCACTTATACGATTTGCAAATGTTTCAAAAGGGATTTTTCCAGCTTCTCTTATAGTTTGCATCACTGTAAAAAAATGAAGCGACAAAAGATCCTTAGAAACAGAAACTGTATCTTTAAATACATAACCTTTAAGTTGTCCCCAAATAGGATCAAATCCACCTGTGATAAAAAATAATAAAATAGATAATCCAAGTATATAATATAAATAGTTTGTAAATATCTCTTTTTTATATTTATAAACAATAAACAAACTTACAACTATAATAAATCTAATCCACCCATGAAGTCCCATCATAGCAAACATCATAAAACTAAGTAATGCAATATTAAATTTTAGATGTTGAATATTAAATGATTTTTCTTTTACCCCTAGATAGATTGTATATATAAGGATTAAACTAAAAAATGAAAATTCTAAAGAGTAACTTTGAGGATACCACCATCTATAAGAGATGATCTCAAGTGCAGTAAAAAGTAGATATTTATCCTCATTTGTTCTTATGGCCCATATCAATGACCAAAGCAATAGTGTAGGGAAGATGATATTTAACATATCAGTATCATAGTATCCTACCATTGTTCGATTGTAATAGCTCCATGCAATACTTGATAATAGTGCTGCTATAAATCCAACTTCAATACTCTTTATACTTCTTCCTATAAGTATAATAGGAATTACTACTAGAGAAGAAAAAAATGCACTCATATAAAATATAACTGTTTCAAATGAGAAAGGTAAAAATTTAACTATGATTGCTGTCAAATTTGCAGCTGCTGTATCTATAGGTGATAGATCATTGTCTTGATGATGACCAGCTAATATATCTCTAGCACCCTCTGCCCAATAATATCCATCATTTGTATTTATCATAAACTCATTATGAAATTTAAACCCATCCATATCACTAAACTGATATACCCAAATAAGCCGAACTAAAAAACTAAAAGCAAAAGCTAATAGAATTAAAAATATTGTTTTTTTATTTTGTGATATTATCATAAATTTCCTTTTATAAATTCAAATGGTAATCTTTCTTGTTCCAACCTTTTATTGGATAAGCTACTATATAACTTCAACTCATCATTAGTTAGATATTCTAATTTTTTATTTGTTACTTTACTTTTATATTCTACTATAAAGTTACTAAATTTATCAAATACACTTTGGTCCATAAATATAGATTTGATTTGAGGAAAATATCCCCTTATTTGTGAAAGAATTGCAAAACCATCACTATCTATATCTCCCCAATAAAAAATCTCTTTATCTTTTAGCCATTTTGTATTTTGCAATATTCCTACTTTGTATCCACTTCCAAATATTGCTATACTATCTTTAAGTTGCGGAAATGCTAAAGTTGTGATTTTATTTTCTATAATATATACTTTTTTACACTCTATTTTTAATTTTTCAAATTCATCTATACAAAGTGTAAGATCGCTTAATCCATTGATATATAATCTCTCATCAAGCATTCTAAATCTAACTTGAGCCAAAGGGTATTTTAGATGATATTTTTTCTCAAATGCAAAATCGCCAATTGTTTTTAAAGTATCTAGTTGCTTAATATTTGAGATTAAAATATCTAATATCTTTAAGTGTTTTTCTATATATTTTGTATCTATATCTTTTAAACTTATCTCTCTTAAATACAA
>CAJXII010000036.1 GCA_913054415.1 uncultured Arcobacter sp. | reverse complement strand
CCAAGTATCGTTTATGCTGCTTGAATTTTCAGATTATTTATTGGTGGAGTAATAAATATATCTGTTCCAAAAAATCATCCAAACTTATCTCTATATCATTTTCATATTTTAATTTATCATATATTAGTTTTGACATATCATTAAGTGAAAGGATTTTATCAAACTTTTTAGTATTGATAGCATTTTCAAGCATAGCTGTTGCATCACATTCAAAAGGTTGCTCAATAAATACTATTCCACCATTATTTTTTACTATCTCTAAACTATCACTTCCATCCATCCCATAACCACACACTAATATTGCTAATAGTTGCTCTTTATATTTAGAAGATAAACTTTTAAAAGCGACTGATATAGATGGTTTAGAAAAATTATATTTTTCATCATCATTTGGTTAAATTGTATTATCTTCAACTATTATATGTTTAGATGAAGGTGCTAAATATATAGTAGATGGCTCAATTTGTAGTGGTTGTGTCACATCTATAACTTTATAGTGTATAGTATATTTTTGCAATATCTCTTTAAGATAGCTTTGGGTATCATTTTTTTGATGGATAATGATAAAAATAGTAAGTTTAGATGGTGGAAGATATTTAATAAAATTGATAATTTTTTTTAAACTTCCAGCACTTCCACCTATAGCTATATAGTTTATATTTGCTAGTAGATGTTCAGAGATATAAGTTGTAGAAAATAAACTATAAACATCAAAACCTAGATTAATAAGATAATATTTTAGTTTTTTATTTTCAACTCTTAATCTTAAATTATTTTTTATTGTATTCAATCTAAGTATAATATCTAATGGAAGTTTGCTAATATTAAGTAGTGATATTTCATACTTTTTGGTCGAATCTTTAATATATTCTAAAAATTCTTCAATTTGCTTTTGAGTATGTAAACTTTTGATATTAAGCTTTACTAAACTCATTTAGCTTTACTACTATATACTTGTATTATACTTATAAGATTTTGCATATTAAATGGTTTGGTTATAAAATCATTGGCACCAAGTTCTAAAGATCTATCTTTATCCTCTTGAGATACTTTTGCTGATACGATTATAATTGGGATATCTTTATTTATACTTGAATGATTTCTTATATTTTTGATAGTCTCAAATCCATCCATTACAGGCATCATAAGATCCAACAACACAATATCAATATCTTGGTTTGTTTCTAATAGTTTCAAGGCTTCTTGCCCATTAAATGCAGTAAATGAGTTAGCATTATATTCATGCAATACTCCATCTAAAACAAATATATTTTTAATATCATCATCTACAACTAAAACATTAACTCCATCAAGATCTACCTCATCAACAATAAGAGTATTTTGTGTATCATCTACATCATCTATATTATTTATCTCTATTGTTTGAGTATCTTCTTGTTTAGATTCATCTTTTGGTTTATTATTGCTATTATCTTCTATATTATTAGGTAAATCTTTTTGATCTAAGTTTGGTAAATTAATAATAAACTGACTACCTTTATTTTCAGTAGATTCTAGCTTGATTGTTCCACCTAAAAGTGAAACTAATTGAACAACAATAGATAATCCTAATCCTGTTCCACCATATTGTCTGCTTATGCTACCATCTACTTGTGTAAATGCTTCAAAAATATCTTGTTGTTTATCTTGAGGTATCCCAATACCTGTATCTTTTACTATAATTTGAATTGGTAATTGCTTATTGTCACTTTGTTCAAATATAACATCAATAGATCCCTCTTTTGTAAATTTTAGGGCATTTGAGATAAGATTTTTTAGAATTTGAGATATCCTATTCATATCACTTGATATAGTTTGATTATATCGATTGATAATATTAAACTCTAACCCTTTCTCTTTTGCACTATCAAGGTATAGATTTTTTAAATTTTCTAGTAATTCATCTGGATTAAATTGATCTATAATAATCTCTATCTTACCAGCTTCCACTTTACTTAAATCTAAAATATCATTGATAAGTCTTAAAAGCTCATTTCCAGATGTAAAAATTGTTTTTGCTTTTTTAATATCATCTTGGCTTAAATTATTTTGTTTATTGTTTAACAATAGTTTTGAAAGTAGAATAATAGCATTAAGTGGAGTTCTTAGTTCATGTGACATATTTGCTAAAAATTCACCTTTATATTTACTTGCAAGTTCCAAATCTTTTGCTTTTTTTCTTAATTCATCTTGAGCTAATTTTAGATTTTTATTATTTATCTCTAGCTCTTGTTGTTGCTCTTCCATATAAGCATTTGTCTCTTCAAGTTTTTGTTGCTGTTCTTCCATATTAACATTTGCTTCTTCAAGTTTTTGTTGCTGTTTTTCTAAGTTTATATTATCTTGCTTTGTTTGTTCCAATAACTTTTGCACATTTTGATTTTGCAAAGCAGTAGATATAGCAATAGCTGTGATTTTAGATACTGCTTTTAAAAATTCTATTTTTCTATCACTAAATTTCTTTAATGAACCTAGTTCAATTACACCATATAGTTTGTTGTTGTAAACCAGTGCAAAAGTATATGTGCTTTTTGGTAATTGTGATGTTGTAGCAGTATTGATAATCAAATCAGAATTTTTGTCAATATGATGAGTTAAAATAATCTCTTTTTTATCTAAAACAACCTGCCCCACAACTCCCTCTCCTAAAGAATATGTAGTTTTTGTAGATTTAGTTGGAGTATAAGAGTATGTAACATCTTGTGTTAGAATTTTATTTTCTTCATCATATAAATAGATTGCTCCTACATTTGCTTCTAAATAATTAGCGATAAAACCCAATGCATCAGATGTTACATCTTTAATACTTCTAGTATCTACAAAAATAGCATTGAGTTTACCAACTCCATCTCTAATCCATATATTTTTTTGCTCTTTATCAAATATTGATTTTATTTGAATAATTCCTTGATTGACAGCTTTTGACATAAGACCTATCTCTGTTTGTGAATCATCTTCTAAAAGTTTAATATCTTTTTCTTCACCTTTTAGAAAACTAAAAAAATGATTAAGTCCATTTTGAAATTTTACAAGTGGATTTAAAATAATATTATTGATTAACATTATAGATATTATTAAAGCAATAAAAAGTAAAATAATCACACTATAAATAATATAATCTTTGACTTGATTAATAGGTGTCAAGACTTCACTTTTATTGATCTGAGCTACCAAAGCCCATTTTATATTTTTACCAAATGGATGAACTATATGATAAACAGTTAAAACTTCTTGATTATTATAGTCTTTGATAATATTAGTTGATCTTTTACCATTACCATTTAAAACATCTTGGACCGCTTTTGTTTTAATCTTTTTTAGACAAATTGAAGTATGTAATTTTTGTATATTTTTATCTTGTATCTTATCTATAAATCTTGAATTTGTTCTCATCGTATAATCTTCACCTACAAGATATACCTCACCTGTTTGACCTAAACCAGCTTTTTTATAATGACCATTAAATTGCATCATTTTTGTTAGTTTATCTGAGCTTAATTGAAATGCTAACACACCTATTAGTTTCCCTTCACTATAAATAGGAGTTGATATAAATGCTGCTGGTTTATTATAACTTGGTTCATAAGGGGTAAAATCTTCAAATGCAATTTGAGCATTTTTTAGTTTTATCGCTTTTTTATATACTTTTGCTAAGCCACTATTTTTATATGCTCCATTATATAAATTTGTAGCAAAATCTTTCTCTTTAAAATATGTATATACAACATCCCCTTTTAGGTTTATCAAAAATATATCGTATAGTTTGAATGTTTTAATAAGATTATTAAAAATCTTATGATAAAACTTATGTTTATTCATATAAAATCCAGGATATCTTGGATCATAAAACATAAGATTCTTTTTACCTGTAGGTGCCAGATTGGATGTGATAAAAATATATTGGGCTATTAGAGCATTGATATTTTTAGGAAGATAGTTTTTTATATCTTTTTGTTTTGAAACATTTGGTAAATCATAATTAATTTTTGATAGATAATTTGCTTCATAATCTATTATCATTTTTCTAGTAATATTATCAATATCTAAATTTTGATTTTGTTGTTTTAGTCTATAAAAATTATGATCAAATTGAAACATAGCAGTTTGTGTTTGTATATTTGCTGCTGTAGTGGTTAAAAGTTCTGAAGTTGTTTTAAAATAATCTTTTAGTTGAGAATGTTTTACAAACTCTACTGTTTTTAATTGTTCAAATTTATTTTCCAATTGAATATTAGTTGCATCTGTAATAGATATATATGCAATAATAAAAGCTAAACTAAGTAGTGACAAGGCAACAATAGAGATAAGTTTTGTTTTTATAGAAATATTTTTAAACATAATAACACCTTTAAAATTTATAATTATTATTTTGATGATATGATAAAATATCTATCATCATAGCGATCCTTTGTGTGAAACTACTTTTTAAAGCTCTTTCATTGATAGTATGATCTCCATCTCCAAATGGACCAAATCCATCTAAAGTGATAACTCCTACTGAAGCTACATGATTTGCATCACTTACTCCACCTCTTTGTTCTGTTGGGATAGTTTGAGATGTGATATTTTCTAGCTTATTAATAAAGGCTAACTGTTTTGGATTTTCTTCCATTACATCTCTTTGAATCAATCCATCCAAAGTAGATTTTGTTCCTTTTATATAACTTGTATTGGTTATATTATCTAAAGCATTTAAAACTCTAATTTTTTCACTATTGAGTTTATATCGTATCTCAAGAAGTAATTCACATCTAGGGCTTATAGTATTTGCTCCAATTCCACCTGTAATTTTACCTACATTGACTGTAGTTCCTAACTCTAAATTTGTAAGCTTTGTAAGTTCTTGTAATTTATAACTAGCTTCTAAGTTTGCATTGATCCCTTGTGTATAACTTGTCCCCGCATGAGCTGCTTTTCCATCAATAGTAATAGTATAAGTTCCTACACCTTTTCTTGCGGTTACTACTTCAAGATTTGAACCAGCTGCTTCAAAAACAAAACAATAATCATAATTTTTTGCTAACTCTAAAGTGATAAATTTAGAATCATCACTTCCTGTTTCTTCATCACTTACAAGTAAAAAATCTATATTTTTAATAATCTTATTTTGATGATATATCTCTTTTAAGGCTTCAAGTGCTACTATATTTCCACCTTTCATATCACAAACACCAGGTCCATATACCCATTGGTTATCTTGATGATAAGAATCAAATAATCCTTGTGGAAATACAGTATCATTATGTCCTAAAAATAAAATTTTATGGCCATCGGTTTTTTGTGATTTAAAAAGTTGATGATTGCCTATATCTTCTCTTTTATAATAGATCGTTTCAAATCCTATAGCCTCCATCCATTGTTGCATCTGATATGCTACTTGATCCACACCTTTTTTATTTTTTGTATAAGAGTTTATTTTACATATTGTTTCTAAATCATCTAAATATTTCATCATTCATTCTTGCTAAAATATTTTAGCCCCTTTTTTTACCTGCAATTATTCTTCTTAATGCCTGTAATCTAATAAACCCTTCTGCATCTTTTTGGTTATATACCTCATCTGCTTCAAATGTAGAGTGTTCTTCTGAATATAGTGATTTATCTGATTCTCTACCTACAACCATAACATTACCTTTGTATAGTTTAAGTTTAACTGTCCCTTGAACAAATTTTTGTGTAGCATCAATAGAAGCTTGTAACATCTCTCTTTCTGGTGAAAACCAAAAACCATTATATATAAGCTCTGCATATTTTGGCATAAGTGAATCTTTTAGATGAGCTTCCTCTCTATCAAGGCAGATAGATTCTATTGCTCTGTGTGCTTTTAACATAATAGTTCCACCTGGTGTTTCATAACAACCTCTTGCTTTCATACCTACAAATCTGTTTTCAACTATATCTATTCTTCCTATACCGTGTTTGTTACCATAGTCATTTAATTTTTTAAGAAGTGTAGCAGGAGATAACTCTTCACCATTTATAGATATAGGATCACCATTTTTATATCCTATTGTGATATATTCAGGTGTATTTGGTGCATCTTCAGGTGAATTTGTCCATAACCACATAGAATCTTCTGGTTCGTTGTTTGGATTTTCTAAATGTAACCCTTCATAAGATATATGTAATAAATTTGCATCCATAGAGTATGGACTAATAGCTGGATTACCATTTCCATCAAGATGTTTTTGAGAGATCTCAATACCATGCTTTCTTGCATAAGCTAAAAGTTTTTCTCTACTATTTAGATCCCACTCTCTCCAAGGAGCTATCACTGTAATATCTGGATTTAACCCTAAATATCCAAGCTCAAATCTAACTTGATCATTACCTTTACCAGTAGCTCCATGAGATACAGCATCTGCTCCCATTTGTTTAGCTATCTCTATTTGTTTTTTGGCAATAAGTGGTCGTGCGATACTAGTGCCTAGCAAATATTCCCCTTCATATATCGCATTTGCTCTAAACATAGGGAATACATAATCTTTAACAAACTCTTCACGAATATCAAGAATAAAAATATTTTCAGGTTTGATCCCATTGTCAAGTGCTTTTTGTCTTGCTGGTTCAACCTCTTCACCCTGCCCTAAGTCTGCTGTAAATGTGATAACTTCAGCATTATATTCCTCTTGAAGCCATTTTAATATGATTGATGTATCTAAACCACCACTATAAGCTAATACTACTTTTTTAACTTCTTTCTTTTTCAATTTACTTTCCTCTAAAATTAGTTTTTAATATTTTATCTATTTTTTGCTATAATCTTGGTTATGAGAATAGATAAATTTTTAAATGCAGTAAATATTACAAAAAGAAGAGCTATTGCTGAAGATATGTTACAAAACAAAGTTGTATATATCAATGACAAAATAGTGAAAAAAGCAAAAGAGGTTAAAGTTGGAGATATTATAAAAATACAATATCTTGAATATGTCAATAGATTTGAAGTGTTGCAAATACCAACTACAAAATCAACACCAAAATCTAAACAAGATGAATATATAAAAAAACTATAGGAGATAGATATGTTTAATAGAACAAAACTAAAATTTGATGATATATTTGAAAACAGATTAACAGATAATGAAGTAAGAGAATATCTAATAGAGTTGTATAAAAAAGGTGAAACTGCACAAGATATAGCAGGAGCTGCTAGTGCTATGAGAGAGCATATGTTACATTTGGATCTTCCTGTAGAGCTTCAAGAACAACTAATAGACAACTGTGGAACAGGTGGAGATAAAAGCAATAGTTTTAATATCTCTACAACTGTATCTATTTTGTTATCAGCTTGTGGATCAAAAGTTGCTAAACATGGAAATAGAAGTATCACTAGCAATAGTGGAAGTGCAGATATGTTAGAAGCACTTGGTATAAACTTAACTTTAACTATACCAAAACAGATAGAACTTTTAAAACAAACAGGATTTGTATTTATGTTTGCTATCAATCATCATCCTGCTATGAAACATATTATGCCTATACGAAAAAGCATACCACATAGGACAATATTCAATATTTTAGGACCACTATCAAATCCAGCAAGTGTCCATAAACAATTAATAGGAGTGTTTGATAAAAATTATGTTCCTACTATTGCAGAAGCTTTAACAAAACTAAATACAAAAAGGGCGATGGTTGTAAGTAGTGCTGATGGTATGGATGAGATTAGTATTAGTGATGTTACATATTGTGCTTTTGTAGAAAGAGGTAGTGTTCATCAATTCACTTTAGACCCTAGGGAGTATGGATTTGATCTATATGATAAAAGTGAGATTTTAGGATCTGATGCTAAAGAAAATGCCAAAATTACAAGAGCTATTTTAGATGGTAGTATCACAGGAGCAAAAAGAGATATTGTTGTGTTAAATACTGCTGTAGCACTTTTGGTTGATGGTAAAGTAAATTCTACTGAAGAGGGTATTGCTATGGCAAGTGATGTAATAAATAGCAATAAAGCAATAGAAAAACTTGAACAGATTATAAAAGTATCGAATACTTTATAAAATAGATTAAATTAAGATGCAATCATTTGAATTAGATATAGATCAAATAGATACTTTGATCCAAAATCTAAACTCTAAAATAGCAAATAGATCAAGTGTAATAGTTTTGCTACAAGGTGATTTAGCAAGTGGTAAAACAACATTTGTAAAACAATATGTCAAAAGTTTGGGTTATGATAATAATGTAACAAGTCCAACTTTTGCTTTACAAAGTATATATGGCGATGATGTGTATCATTATGATATATACAATAAAACACTAGAAGAGTTTATCGCACTTGGATTGCTAGAGGAGTTTGAGAAAAATGGTATCCATTTTGTTGAATGGGGAGATGATAAGTTATACTCTATACTTGAAGAGTATGGATTTGAAACTATAATAATTAAAATAGAAAAATTGGAAAATAAAAGGAGATATAGTATTAAGTAATCTACTTGATACTAATAGATATATGCATAAACTAGAAGCGAAAAATATAGCAAAAATCATCAAAAAAACTCAAATACTTTGCGATATAAGTTTAGAGGTAAATAGTGGTGAAACTGTAGGATTATTAGGGCCAAATGGAGCTGGTAAAACAACTACATTTTATACTATTTGTGGTCTTATAAATATAAATGATGGGCAAATCTTACTTGATAATAAAGATATAACAGAACTACCACTACATCAAAGAGCTAGATATGGTATAGGATATTTACCTCAAGAATCATCTATTTTTAGAGATCTAACTGTAGAGGACAATCTAATGTTAGCAGCTGAAGTATCTATACAAAATAAGAAAAAAAGAATTGAAAAAGTTGAAGAACTACTAGAGATTTTCAATATCGAACCAATCAGAAAACGAAAAGGTATGAGCCTAAGTGGTGGGGAAAGAAGAAGAACTGAAATAGCTAGAGCATTGGTAACTGATCCAAAATTTTTACTTCTTGATGAGCCTTTTGCTGGAGTTGATCCTATTGCAGTAAAAGATATTCAAGGTATCATAGCTGATTTGGTAAAAAGGGATATAGGTGTTTTGATAACTGATCACAATGTAAGGGAAACTTTACAAATTTGTAATCGTGCTTATGTGATGAAAGCAGGAACAGTTTTGGCTTCAGGGACAGCTCAAGAGATAAAAGAGGATCCAATAGTAAAAGAGCATTATTTAGGTGAGGATTTTACTTTTTAGATGAAAATAGTATTTATTTTACTTGCAAATATATATCTGTATGCCCAAGATATGAGAGGATTGCTTTTTAATGGCAACTGCACAACTTGCCATTTTGTTGATAAATCTGTATCTGCTCCAGCAATGAATATTGTCAAACAAAGATACAAACAAGCTTTTCCTAAAAGAGAAGATTTTATTAACTATATGTCAAAATGGGTAGAAAATCCCAACTCACAAACATCACTTATGGATGATATGATTAGAAAATATGATATTATGCCGTTGTTGGGATTTGAAAGATCTACACTTTTGCAAATCACATCTTATATATATGATACAAATCTATCAAATAATAAACGATAAATAAAAAAGGGAAATAATTTATGGATATAATAGAAGCGATAATATTAGGTATAGTTGAGGGTTTTACAGAATTTTTACCTATTAGTTCAACAGGACATATGATAATAGTATCTGGATGGTTAGGACTAGATCAAACATCTTCTACAAAAGCATTTGAAGTTATAGTGCAACTTGCTTCTATTTTAGCAGTTGTGTTGAATTATAAAGAGAAATTTAGTTTTGAAAAACTTGAACTTTGGAAAAAACTTTTTGTCTCATTTTTGCCTTTGGCTATTGTTGGGTTTATTTTCAAAGATCAAATAAAAGAGCTTTTTAGTGTAACTGTTGTTGCTTATATGTTTATTATAGGTGGAGTTGTATTTTTAGTTACTGAGAAATTTTTTGTAGAAAAAGAGCATTATATAGATGATGTAGAAAAAATAAGTTACAAACAAGCTTTATATATAGGTCTAGCACAAATTTTCGCACTAATACCAGGGACAAGTAGAGCAGGATCTACTATCATAGGCGGATTGCTAGTTGGATTAAAAAGAAAAACAAGTGCAGAGTTTAGTTTTTTGTTGGCATTTCCTGTGATGTTGGCTACTAGTGGATATGATATATTAAAACATTATAAAGAGTTTGCCGATGGCAATATGATAGTTTTAGCTAGTGGTTTTATCACATCTTTTATAGTAGCATATATTACTATTAAGCTATTTTTGGCATTTTTAGAGAGATTTACTTTTGTAAGTTTTGGAGTATATAGGATACTATTTGGAGCAGTATTAATCTATTTTTATACATAATTGAATTTTTTTATCAAAATTACTTTAAAAACTCTTGACTTTTAATCTAAATTTGTATATAATTCCATTCCATTTTGAGATTAATGCTTGATTTGGTTATCGGAGTGTAGCGCAGCCTGGTTAGCGCACCTGGTTTGGGACCAGGGGGTCGGAGGTTCGAATCCTCTCACTCCGACCATTTGTTATTTAAAATTTATATTATAATACAAACTATATTTTAGGATGGTGGGTATAGCTCAGTTGGTTAGAGCATCGGGTTGTGGTTCCGAGGGTCGTGGGTTCGAGCCCCATTATCCACCCCATTGTATTATTTTAATTTTTTTAACACTCTTTTTTATGCGGATGTGGTGAAATTGGTATACACGCCAGACTTAGGATCTGGTGCTTTACGGCGTGAAGGTTCAAGTCCTTTCATCCGCACCATCAACATTAACTTACTTTTTTTTCAATATATATCTTTACAATACCGTTAAATAAAGGGTTCTGGACCTACTATCTTATTGATATTTCAATACACATCAAATATTTTCGTTATCCAGATGTTATCACGGAAATGAAATACCTATTTATTTTACTAGATTTGAGGAGTGTATCCGCATTGTACTAATCGTTCTTTAGCCTTGTTAATAGCATTATCGTTAAATAGATTATGAAACTTTGGATTTTCTACAATATAGGCTTCAAGTGAAAATTTTAAAGGATCTAAGCCATTTTTGGTTTTTATATGTTTTTTACTTGCTTCAAATAGCTTTATAAACCTTTCTGTTGGGTTTATTAGAAACCCATGTATAGTATTTACAACTTCATTTGGAGTTTTATTATTGATTAGTTGTAATATATATTGTGTTTTGTATCCTGCAATAGTATTGGCATCTTCACTTGTAAAGAAGCTATTTAGGCTTGTTTTTAATTCATCTGCTGTCGCCATTGAAATTTCCTAATAAATTTCTATTTATACTATTCAATTTTAGGATTTTATTCAATGACTTATAAGTGAGTATTAAATATCTTAACTTTCGCACCAAATATTTACAAGAAATATCTCTAAATAACCACATTT
>CAJXII010000035.1 GCA_913054415.1 uncultured Arcobacter sp. | reverse complement strand
CCTAATTATAGAGTAATTTGGCTTGTTGTCTAATTGGGTATGGATTTATTAGGGAAAATAAATGTATAATGTTCAAAAATTATAAATAAAGGATGTATTGATGAAAAATATAACTATCAAAACAAAATTGATAATTTTGTTATTGTTGCCATTGATTGGGCTTATTTTGATCTCAGCAAAATCTATAATGAGTGATTATCAAAATCTCTCAACTCTAAAAAAGCTAGATGTAGGTGTCGAGCTTTCTATCAAGCTATCACAAATGGTGCATGAAACTCAAAAAGAAAGAGGTATGACTGCTGGTTTTATAGGAAGTAAGGGGGTAAATTTTAAAGATAAATTACCATTACAAAGAGAGGCTACAAATAAAAAAATAAAAGAGTTTAAAAACTTTATCTCTACACACAATACACAAAATATAGACAAAAGCTTAACTTTAAGTTTACAACATATATCTAGTGCTTTATCAAATATAAACTCTATAAGAAATCAAGTAGATAATCTATCTATACCTTTGTCACAAGCGATAAAATACTACACTAGCCTAAATACAAATATTTTAGATTCAGTAGCAAATATTATCAAAATATCAAAACACCCTACTATTACCAAAGAGCTTACAGCTTATTCAAACTTTTTATTTAGTAAAGAAAGAGCTGGAATTGAAAGAGCTATAGGGACAAATGCATTAGCAAAAAATAAGTGGAATCCTTCTGCAAAAATCAAATTTATAAGACTTATTGCAGCCCAAGATAGCTATCTTGCAAATGCGATGATATTTATATCTGATAAATCAAAAGATTTTTATGATCAAGCTTTGCAAGATCCAAGTATTAAAGAGGTGAATAAAATAAGAAAAGTTTTATTATATAAAGATCAAGACTTTAATATAAAAAGTTCATATTGGTTTAGACAAATTACACAAAAAATCAATCAACTTAAAAAGATTGATAATTATTTAGCAAATGAGATTTTAAATACTATAAATGATGATTTAAGTAGCACACAACAAACATTATGGATGTTTGTAAGTTTTTTAATAGCTTTAATTGTAGTTGTAATTATCTTAGTTTCTATTATATTAAAAGATATATTTGCTAAACTAAATAGATTAAATGATGCTGTTGTAAATCTTCTTACAAGTAGTGATGTAAACTCAAGAATAGAAGTTGAATCACAAGATGAGATAGGTATAGTATCAACCAATTTTAACAAATATCTACAAATCATCCAAGATGGTATAGAAGAAGATAACAAACTTATCGAAGTTGCAAATCAAACTATTGAAAAAGTAAAACAAGGTTGGTTAAGTGAAACTATCCAAGGACATACATCAAATCAAACATTAGAAAACTTTAAAAACAGTGTAAACGATATGATATCTACTATCAAACAACACTTTATAGATCTAAATAGTATCTTAGAACAATATGCAAAATACGATTATAGAGAGAAACTTGAACTTCAAAATATTGCAAAAGGTGGAGTGTTTGATCTTCTTGTTACTGATATCAATAAACTAAGAGATACAATCAATGAGATGTTAGTAGATAATAAACAAAATGGTTTAACACTAAGCTATAGTAGTGATGCACTTTTACAAAATGTTGATGTATTAAACAGAAGTGCAAACTCAAATGCAGCAGCTCTTGAAGAAACAGCAGCAGCTCTTGAAGAGATAACATCTAGAATAGTAAGTAATACAGAAAATGTAATACAGATGGCAAACTATGGTAAATCTGTTCAAGACTCTGTAGGTGAAGGTCAAAAATTAGCACAAGAGACAAATAATTCTATGAATGAAATAGATGAAAAAGTAAATGCGATAAATGAAGCTATCACAATCATAGATCAAATAGCATTCCAAACAAATATTTTATCTCTAAATGCAGCAGTTGAAGCAGCAACTGCTGGTGAAGCTGGAAAAGGTTTTGCAGTAGTTGCTCAAGAGGTTAGAAACCTAGCAAGTAGAAGTGCGGATGCAGCAAATGATATTAAAGCTCTTGTGCAAGAAGCAACAACAAAAGCTAACAATGGTAGAACTATAGCAAATGAGATGATAGATGGATATGATAAATTAAATGAAAATATTATCAATACACTTGAATTAATCTCATTAGTAGAATCTGCAAGTAGAGAACAAAAAAATGGTATAGAGCAAATCAATGATGCAGTATCATCTTTAGATAAAGAGACTCAACAAATAGCATCTATTGCTTCACAAACTCAAGGTGTAGCTGTTCAGACAGATTCTATTGCTAAACTTGTAGTGCAAAGTGCTGATGAAAAAGAGTTTATAGGAAAAGATACAGTCAAAGCAAAAACAGATGATGAGATTGGCCAAGTAGAAAGAAGAGTTGCTGGAAGCGATATTGATTATCAAGGTGTAGATAGAAGACATTCTGTGGCAGTTTCAACTCAACCACCAGTATCTTCTAATCCAACAACACTAAACCCTGTAGAGTCAAATACAAGTGATGATGAATGGGAAAGTTTTTAGAAATATAGGGATTAATTGATGCAAAATCTTGATACGCTACTAAAATATACTTCAACACTAAAACTACTTTATATTGAAGACAATAAAGATGCCAGAGAAACTACACATATGATCTTGGAAGATTTTTTTGATGAGATTGTTGTAGCAGTCAATGGACAAGATGGATATGATAAATTTATGCAAAACGACATAGATTTGATTATTACAGATATTAATATGCCAATACTCAATGGCCTTGATATGATATATAAGATAAGAGAGAGTGGATCTAATGTATCTATTTTGGTATTATCTGCTTATAATGAATCTGGTTATTTTATGGAAAGTATCAAGCTAGGTGTAGAAGGGTATCTTTTA
Organism: uncultured Arcobacter sp.; assembly: GCA_913054415.1. Classification (GTDB taxonomy): domain Bacteria; phylum Campylobacterota; class Campylobacteria; order Campylobacterales; family Arcobacteraceae; genus CAJXII01. The sequence goes on along the minus strand of CAJXII010000035.1, from coordinate 8,727 downwards.
AAACCAATAGATTTAGATCAATTTTTATCAACTTTAGAAAAAGTTGTAGAAAAAATAAAACTTAAACAAGATATAATAAAAAGTAATAATCTTTTAGAACAATACAAAGAGATTACAGATAAAAGTGCTATTATTACTGTTTTAGATAAAGATAATATCATCACCTATGCTAACGATGCATTTTGTAAACTATCAAACTATTCAAGGGAAGAACTTATAGGGCAAGAGTATCATTCGCTACTACAATATAAACAATCCCAAGAGATACATAAAGAGATATGGGATACACTTAAAAATAAAAAAGAGATATGGCAAGGTATATTAAAATTTGTATCAAAAAGAGGTGGAATACATTATCTTAAAACTACAATCAAGCCTATTTTAGATGAAAATGGAGAGATTATTGAGTATATGGCTTTAAGGGATGATATTAGTAAAGTTATGAATCCCAAAAAACAATTAGACGATATGATACTAAATCTTAAAAACCCACTTATTTTATATTTTAAATTAGAGGATTTTGATATTTTAGAGGATTTTTATGATTATGTAACTATCGAACTTATTCAAGATAAAATCTCTGAATATATAGATGAGCATATACCAAAAGAATATGATTTAACAAAAGTATTTCAATTAGGTCAAGGGGAATATGCACTTCTTACTGAATCATCTTATTATTTGCAAAACAAAGAAAAATTTGAAGCCAATATTAAAGCTTTTCAACATCAACTAAAAGAGGATACCGTATCGTTTGACAATATAGAATATGATATGTCAATTTTAATAAGTATCTCATACGATAATAATTCAATATTAGAAAATGCAAAACTAGGTATTAAATCATTACTTAACACCACAAAAGATTTCATAATTGCAAATGATTTAGTAGAAAAAGCTACACAAAAAGCACAATCAAATATCCAAACTATATCTATGATAAAACAAGCACTTAACAACTACAAAATAATCTCATATTTTCAACCAATAGTTAATAACCAAACTCAACAAATAGAAAAATATGAGTCATTAGTGCGACTAGTAGCAGAAGATGGAAAGGTTTTATCTCCATTTTTCTTTTTGGATATATCAAAAAAGGGGAAATACTATTCACAAATTACAAATATGGTGCTTGGTAACTCTTTTCAAGCATTAGAAAATACAAATGTTGATATATCTATGAACTTATCTATATTGGATATAGAACAAGAAAGCACTAGAAATAATATCTTTGAATACCTTGACAAACACAAAGCAAATACATCAAGAGTTGTATTTGAATTACTTGAAGATGAGGGTGTTAAATATTTTGATATTATTAGAGAATTTATCACAAAAGTAAAAGAGTATGGTGTAAAAATTGCTATTGATGATTTTGGAGCTGGTTATTCTAACTTTGAAAGATTATTAGACTATCAACCAGATATATTAAAAATAGATGGTTGTCTAATCAAAAATATAACATGTGATGACTACTCACTATCTGTAGTAAAAACAATAGTTACTTTTGCACAAGAACAAAATATTCAAACTGTTGCAGAGTTTGTAGAGGATGAAGAAACTTTCAAGCTTCTAAGAGATCTTGGTGTTGATTATACACAAGGGTATTATTTTGGAAAACCTCAACCTTTAGAAGATGTAGAAACACTATAGGGACAATAAAATATATGAATAAAACTGAAAATATTTTAGTTATTGAAGATTCAAAAACTATGAATAATATTATCAAGAGTGAACTTGATAAGATGGAATATAATATAACCCAAGCATGGACATTTGCAGATGCAAAATTGGCACTTTCTAAAAAAACTTATGATCTTATTATTTTAGACCTACATCTTCCTGATGGAGAAGGATTTGAATTAATAGCAAATATTCAATCACTAACCAAAACAAAAGTTATAGTTTTAACTTCAAATAATGATAGCGAATTAAGAGAAGAGTTATTTGAATATGGTATTTTAGACTATATAATTAAAGATCAAAATTTAGCATATTCAATGTTGGAGATTAAAAAAGTTTTAAAATCTCTCCAAGAGGATCATAAAGGAAATATTTTAGTTATAGATGACTCTAGAGTGATATGTAATCAAATATCAACTATTATAGAACCTAGAAACTATAAAGTTATCACATCTTTAAATGCAAAAGATGGTATGATAAAACTACTAAATGATGACTATAAGCTTATTATTTTAGATATGGAACTTCCAGATATTCACGGACTAAAAGTTCTTGAGATGATAAGAAGAAATAAAAAATTTTTAGAACTTCCTATTATTGTTTTATCGGGAACTTCTAATGCTGAGATTATTAGGGATAGTTTAAAAAATGGAGCAAGTGATTTTTTTAAAAAACCTTTTGTATTTGAAGAGCTGATTTTAAAAGTTGATCTATGGACAGACTACTCAAATAAAGCAAATGAGTTACAATACCTCAATCAACATCTTAAAAGTGTAGTAGCAAAAGAGGTGCAACAAAATCAAGAAAAAGATAAAATGATGTTTCAACAATCAAGACTTGCCCAAATGGGTGAGATGATAGCGATGATCGCTCATCAATGGAGACAACCATTAAATAATCTATCTTTACTAAATCAACTACTAGTAACAAAATATAAACAAAATAAACTAGATGATAAAACGGTTAATCATTTTCAAACATCATCTTCAAAACAAATAGAGATGATGTCAAACACTATAGATGATTTTAGAAATTTCTTCAAAACAAATAAAAATACAATGACAACAAATCTAAAAACAATATATGAAAAAGTTGTTACTATTGTAGGTGAATCTATTAAACAAACTAAAATCAACCTAATTACTGATATCAAAGATGATATAGAAGATATTAATACTTACGAAAGTGAGATGATGCAAGTAGTGTTAAATATTATCAAAAATGCACAAGATGTTCTACTTGAGAAAAAAATATCTAATCCAACTATCAAAGTATATATATCGCAAAAAACTTGTCGTATTAGTGATAATGCTGGTGGAATACCTGATGTAATAATCGATCAAATTTTTGATCCATATTTTTCAACAAAAACAAATAAAGATGGAACAGGGTTAGGTCTTTATATGAGCAAAACTATTGTTGAACAACATTGCAATGGAAAACTAAGTGTTAGAAACGATCAAGATGGTGCAGTTTTTACTATAAAACTTTAGGCATTATACTTTGAAATTTTGCCTAATAGCTTCATAAACGACAATAGATACAGAGTTTGCTAGATTTAAACTTCTAGCATCATCTATCATAGGGATATTGATACAAGTTTGATGATTTTTTTTAAGCAAATCTTCGGGCAATCCTGCATCTTCTCTTCCAAAATATATAAAATCATCCTCTTGATATGATGGTTGGAAATAGTATTGTTTAGTTTTGGTTGTAGCAAAAAAGTGCCTATTTGTTAAAGGATTTTTACTCCAAAAATCTTCAAGATTTTCATATTCAAAAACCTCTAAATGCTCCCAATAATCAAGCCCTGCCCTTTTTACCTCTTTTTGTGTGATTTGACCAAATCCATAAGGTTTAATCAGATGTAATCTAGCGGATGCAGCATAACACAATCTTCCTATTGTTCCTACATTTCCAGGTATTCTAGGCTCAACTAAAACTACATTTATTTTTGTCATTATAGTATTACCGTTTTATTTTTGTATATAAATACTTTATCTTTTAAAAGTAAATTTAAAGCATTTGATAGGACTACTTTTTCTACATTTCTTCCTGCATCTCTCATATTTTGCCAAGAAAATGTATGATCTACTCTTGTAATATCTTGAGCAATGATTGGACCTTCATCAAGATCATTTGTAACATAATGTGCAGTAGCACCTATAATTTTTACACCTCTTTGGTGTGCTTGTTTATATGGATTTGCTCCTATAAATGCTGGTAAAAAACTATGATGAATATTTAAAATCTCATTGGAAAAAGTTTGAACAAAATTTTCTGTTAGTATTCTCATATATTTTGCCAAAACAATAAGCTCAAAATCAAATTGACCAATAGCTTCTATCATCTTTTTTTCATGCTCTTCTCTTGTAATATTATCAGAATCGACAAATACAAATGGTATATCAAACTTTTGCACCAAATCTTTTAGGGTATCTCTATTTGCTATGACAGCTTTTATATTTGCATTTAACTCTCCACTATGATGTTTAATAAGTATATCTCCAATACAATGTGATTCTTTTGTCGCTAAGATAACTATATCTTTTTTGGCAACACTATTGAGTTTTACTTGAGCATCTTTTGGTAGTATAGTTTTAATATCTTCTAGTAATTTCTCTTTATTAACATCTCCACTTACTACTGTTCTCATAAAGAATTTATCCTCTTCCTTATCAACAAATTCAGCATTGTTTTCGATATTTAAGTTATGCTCATACAAAACTTTTGAAATCTCATAAACCAAACCTTTGGCATCACTTGTATCTATTAATAATCTATATTCCATCTTTATACCTTATCTATTCCAGTTTTTTAATATTCTTTGTGTATCTCTTTGCATTGTCTTTCTTTTAAGATCTTCCCGCTTATCATATAGCTTTTTACCTTTTGCTAAACCTATATTTACTTTTAATATATTTTTATCGTTAAAATATATTTTTGTAGGAACTATTGTATATCCATCTTTTGTAACTTTTTCATATAGCTTATTGATCTGCTTTCTATGTAGCAATAGTTTTCTATCACGATTTTCTTCAGGTCTATAGCTTGTGTGTGTTGTTTCTAAATGAGATATATTCATATTGAGAATAAAAACTTCATTTTTTATAATCCTAACAAAACTATCTTTAAAATTTAATCGCCCTGCCCTAATAGCTTTTACTTCACTACCTTCTAAAACAATACCAGCTTCAATAATATCTTCTATATGATAATCATGAAAAGCTTTTTTATTTAAAAACTCTCGTGCTTTTGTTTTATTTTTATCTTTTTTTGCCATCAATTATCCTAAAAAAATTACTTCCACTTCCACTAAAATAGTATTGATCACCCAACTCTTGATATGTCGTTTTAAGTTTATCATTACAAAATAGTGCTGGTAAAAACAGATCATTTGCTTCATAAATATCCAACTCCTTTAAGATATCAAGACTTTTCATACTAAGCAACCTATTTGCCTCTTGATTATTGATTTGTTTATAAAATCTATCTCTAAAACTTGTAAAGATAGCTTTTGTATCACATTTGATATCATAAGGTGTCCAAACCTCAATATCTAAAGAATCTTCATCAAACTTTTGAACTATTTGACCTATTCCTGTAACATTTGCACTATCATACTCATATACAAAAAAAGGAACATCTGCTCCTATTGAAGCTGACATTTTAGCTAAATTATCCTTAGTTAGATTTAAGTTGCAATATCGGTTAACCATAAGCATAAAAGTAGCACAATTACTACTGCCACCACCTAGTCCAGCAAACTCAGGTATATTTTTTTCAACTATAACTTTATGGTTTTTAAAAAACTCTTTTACATCCAAAGATATATCACACAACATCATATATGCTTTATAGATAGTATTTTGTTTAATATCACATCCAAAATCACCATCTAAAGTAAAAGTGTTAAAATTACCTTTTTCAAACCTGACTATATCAAAAAGATTTTTTACCCTTACAAATCTTGAAACTATCAGATGATAATTATCTTGCTTGCCTGCTATTTTTAAAAATATATTTACTTTTGCATAAGATTTTTTAATCATCTAAAACTACCTTATTTAATATATAATTTATTTTTTGGTTTTCTATTTTAATAATAGAGAAAAAATCATCAAAAACAACCAAATACTTACCATCATCTTTAATCTTAAAATAATCTATATTTAGTTTTTTCCCTAAGCTAAACCATTGTTTATCACCATAATAGATATTTTGTTTTAGATCAAGATAATCAAGTGGATTTAGTGGTTTTTGATTCTCAAATCTAAACTCTCCTTCACTTAATCTTTCAAGATAACTAAGTGTGCCAATAGAATCTAATCTTTCAAGTAAAATTTGAGCTATACTTCTGATATAACTACCTTCACTTACAGTTATATCAAATGTGATAAATGGATGGCTATAGTTGATAAATTTCACATCATAAACTTGTGATTTTACCATCTTCATAGCAAAATCTTCTCCTGCTCTTGCTAGATCGTAAGCTCTTTTACCATCTATTTTTTTAGCACTATATTTAGGTGGCAAATATTCTAAACTACCCACTAACTCTTTGATTGCTAATATTATTTTGTTCTCTTTGAGTTTTGTAGGTTGTAACTGTTCTATAGTAATATTTTCATTATCTAAACTATTACTTGTAGCACCCAACCATATTGTTGTTCTATATGTTTTAGGAGTTTTTTTAAGAAACTGAAAAAGTTTGGTATATTGCCCAAACCCAACTATTAAGCATCCACAAGCAAATGGATCTAAAGTTCCACTAAAACCTGCTTTTTTTGTTTTGTATTTTCTTTTTATTTTTCTAAGATAAAAATTACTACTTATATGTAATGGTTTATTGACTACAAATAGTTTGTTCATCTCTATAATAAAAGATTAAATCTTCTCAACAAAATTAGATAAAATATCTCTTTTTGTGCCATTGAAGTTGATTTTTAGTTTAAATTCTTTTCCAGCTTTAGTAGCACTTATAACTCTACCTGTTCCAAAAATCTTATGTTTTACCATATCATCTTTTTTGAATGCTGTGCTTTTTGATATAGACAAACTACCTTTTACCAAGCCTGATTCTGTTAAAAATTGAGATTTTACAAGTTGTGTTCTTCTACCTTTATAAAATCTTGAATGAACAAAACTAAGTGTAAGCTGATCTTTTGCTCTTGTAAAAGCTACATATCCAAGTCGTCTCTCCTCTTCAAGGTCACTTCCATCTCCAACGATTGGAAAAAATCCCTCTTCAAGACCTATTACAAAAAGATGTTCATACTCCAACCCTTTACTAGCATGGATACTCATCATAGAAACACTACCACCTTCTATCTCATCTTGAGCAGACTCTAGTGATATCTCATTTAAAAAATCTTCCAGATTAAGATCTATATTTTGCATAAAAAAATCTCTAACATACCCATAAAACTCATCTATATTTGCTATCCTATCGGCTCCATCTATAGCTTTTTCAAAAGATTGTTTAAAATCAAAAGTCTCTTCAAACATATCTATAAATCTCATCTTAGCTTCTTGTAAAGTATCTTGAAGATCATTGATTGATGCCATAAATACTTTTAGAGTTCTTGCATTTTTTTTACCTACAATAGAAGCTAATTGCTCTGGTGTGTATAATTCTATTAGGCTAAAAATAGATGTTTTCTCTTTGTGAGCTTCAAGTTCCACTTTTTGTATAGTAGCATTTCCTATACCTCTTTTTGGCTTATTGATAATTCTTTTAAATGAGAAATTATCATTTTTATTGGTAATAACTCTAAAGTAAGCTATAAGATCTTTGATCTCTGCTCTTTCATAGAATTTCATCCCACCTATTAGTTTATAATTTATTCTAGCTTTATTAAATCCCTCTTCTAAAGCACGACTTAGTGCATTGACTCTAAATAATATCGCTATTTGTGATGGATTAACCCCTTGAGATATTAAAGTTTTAATATCATCTGCTATCTTTCTTGTTTCCTCGTTTTCATCACTACTTTCATATAATCTGATTGGATTACCCTCTGATCTTGTTCCTATTAGTTTTTTACCAATTCTATCTCTGTTGTGTTCTATTAAAAGGTTTGCATGTTGTAAGATTTTGTTTGTTGATCGGTAATTATTTTCTAGCTTTATCACTTTTGTATTTTCAAAATTATTTTCAAAATTAAGAATATTTTTTATTGTAGCACCTCTCCATCCATAAATCGACTGATCATCATCACCCACTACACACAGATTTTTATGAGTTGTGCATAGTTTTTGAAGAAGTTTATATTGCAATTCATTGGTATCTTGATACTCATCTACCATTATATACTGATATCTTTGACTTGTTTGTTTAGCAAGTTCTGGAAATTTATCCAATATATGATATGTCAAAAGCAAAAGATCATCAAAATCTACTAGATTGTTTTCTTCTAAGTAATTTTGGTATTTTTCATATATATCTGCCAATCTTGTGTAGTATTGATCAGGAGATGATTGCTTTGCATCTTCAATACTCATCAAGCTATTTTTGAACTTTGATATTTCACTAGCTAAGATAGATGTAGTTATCTCTTTGTCTATAGTTTTTAAAATTTTCTTTTTATCATCAGTATCTATAATTACAAAATTGTTTTTTCTACCTAGTTTATCAATATTTAGTTTTAAAAACAAAAGTCCAAATTTATGAAATGTAGCTAAAAGTGGAGGTGAGCTAATATCAGATATTAAAGCAAAAGCTCTGTTTCTCATCTCTGTTGCTGCCTTGTTGGTAAAAGTTAAAGTCAATATAGAAGATGGATCTATTCCTATAGATATCAAATATGCCAATCTTGTAGTGATCGTTTTTGTTTTCCCGCTTCCTGCTCCTGCCAAAATTAAAAGTGGTCCATCTATATGTTTTGCCGCAATTTGTTGTGCTTCATTTAGAGTAGATAACATTATTTTCCTATCTCCTATTTGTGTTATTATATTAATATATTATAACATAATTTTATAAAATTAACAACCCAAATAAATCCATAATATAAAATCTACCATCCAATTCTAAAAAAGTATCAT
>CAJXII010000034.1 GCA_913054415.1 uncultured Arcobacter sp. | reverse complement strand
CTCTTTACACATCGTAGTAGTATTACAATCTGTTGGTAAAGTAAGATTGCTACTTCCCGACTTCCACATGGCAATACAATAAATTTCAATTTATTTTTGTATAAATCCCATAAAATAGATAAATTGGTTTTTTATAGACCTCTGTAGTGCCCCCCATTTTTTAAAGAATCCCTTAGTTAAGGCATTTGTCGAAAAAAAGTGCGGAAGTCGGGAGCTTTGATCTACTTCTTCCTAGCTTTTAAATATGCTCTTTTAGGAGCAGGATACCCTTCTACTGTTTTATTAAAATCATTAGGATCTCTAAAATCATCTAAACTCATACCAAAAGTCCAAGGGGTTACTCTTTGTTCTGATTTATCAGTAGTAGTTATCTCTAAAAGCTCTATATCTTTAAATCCTGCACGATTTAACCAATTTTTAAAACAATTCACAGTAGGTATAAAATATATATTTGGTATCATAGCATATCTATCAAAAGGGGTAAGGCAAACCTCATCATCACCATCTATTATAAAACTATCTACTATAATCTGTCCATCTTTGTTTAAAGCTCTATTTAAAGATTTTAGACTACTAATAGGATCGCTTCTATGATATAAAACACCCAACATAAATATCATATCAAATTTACTCTCATAATACTCAAGATGTTCCACCCCCAACATCTCATAAATTATCTCACTTTTTATAAAATGATTGATAAAATCAAACTGTGATCGAAAGATTGCTGATGGATCAAACCCTACTAATTTTCTAGGCTTATCCTCCAACATTCTAAACATATAATAACCATTGTTACAACCTACATCTGCGACACATTTATCTTTTAGATCAAAATATGGTCTTAGTAGATTATATTTTTTATTGCTTTGCCATTCACTATCTATTTTGACACCACATATATCAAATGGTCCTTTTCTCCAAGGGATTAATTTTTTGGCATTTTGTTCGATTAGATCTTGATCACTTGATTTTATTTCATTTGAGTTTATCGATATCCAATCTGTAAATTTAATATCATAATCATAATCTAACACTTCTAAATTTTTTACCGCTTCTTGCATAGGTATTATATTTTTCCATAATAACCATTTTTCTCGTTCTTTTCTTATATCATTTAAGTTCATAGATATATTTTACATAAATTAATCTAAAAGTGATATAATTCCAACATGCAAAATATACAAGATAAAAAATCAAACCATATTAGAAATATATTACATGGATTTTTTTTAACACTAGGTGTTACTATAGCAGAGCCACAAACAATATTACCACTTATGATTAGCCATTTTGGTGGAGGGTCAATATTGATAGGGTTTTTCTCATCACTTTTAAGAGGTGGTGCTATCTTGGTGCAACTTTATGCTGCTTTTCATGCTCAAAGCTATCCAAAGATGATGCCATATTTTAGAAAAGTATTAATAACTAGATTTTTTGCATGGTTTTTTATAGGTGTTGCTATCTTAACTGTTGGGAATAACCACCCTACTTTAACACTATTTTTAATAGGTATCGGACTTTTTATATTCTCTTTTTCTGCTGGATTTGGGGCAATATATTTTAAAGAGATCACTGCAAAAATCTTTTCACATAAATTTCGTGGTAAAACTATGTCAGTTAGACAATTCTTTTCAGGATTGGCAGCTATTATAAGTGGAAGTATTGTAGGTTATATTTTAGTTCATTTTCAAGCACCATTTAGTTATGGGATACTATTTATTGCTAGTGCTTTTATTATGGGACTTGGTTATATCTCTATTGGAACAATTGATGAGCCTATCAAAACAAATGTATCTAAAAAAGAGAAATCATTTAAACTTTTTGTTAAAAATGCTATGAAACTACTAAAATCTGATAAACAACTACAAACACAAGTTACAACTTTTTTACTTGCTTATTCATATCTGTTTGCTTTGCCATTTATTATCATAGATGCCAAAACCAAAATAGATATAGATGGGACAACAATAGGGATGATTATTACTGCACAAATGGTTGGAGCAATGTTAAGCAATATCGTTTGGGCAAAACTAAGCTCTATGGGTAACAACAAACTTATAGCACATATCACTATTGCACTTTCTATTGTAGCTATATCTTTGGCATTTGTTGCAAACAATCTATATGCTTATATGTTGATTTTTATACTCATAGGAGCATCTATGGATGGCAATAGAATATCAGCAAGTAATCTTCTACTAATACTAGCACCTGAAGATAAACGACCTATTTATAGTGCATTGCAGATGAATATTGTATCTTTTGGTATGTTTTTCTCTATCTTTGGTGGATTGCTTTTACATTGGACAAACTATAATGTTTTATATAGTTTTAGCACATTGTGTTTAATATGCTCATTTCTTTTATCTTTTAAGCTACTTGATGAGATAGATCTTACACACTAAAATACCATATTTTTAAGTAGCTTTTTGCTATGATTCGTATTAACCAATTTAAAGGATAACAATGACAATAAATCAATTTATGACAGCAGATCACAGAGCTTGTGATGAACAATTCGCAAATTTAGAAAATGTAGTAGATGATGGAAACTTTGAAGCTGCTAGGATGATGTTTGATGAGTTTAGCGAACATATGCTTCACCATTTTCAAATGGAAGAGGAAGTTATGTTTGATGAATATAACAAAAATGGACAAGGGCATTGTAACCCAACAGAGGTGATGATAATCGAACACGATCAAATGAGAAATGTTTTTAAAGAGATGTCTAAAGCTATAGATGAAAAAGATAAAAATAAATTTCTAGGATTTAGTGAAAATCTTTTATTTACAATGCAACAACACAATATGAAAGAGGAGCAAATGATGTATTCTCTTGCTGATGAATCACTTGATAGTGAAGATATTATCAATAGGATGAAAGCTATTTAATGTTCCAAGGGCTAAGTTTAGATCAAGCACCACCTTTTAGATCACCACTAAAGTTTTTCCAAACAGCACCTATTTTTATGATACTTGCTTTTATCTCTTTGTTTTTAAGCGATAGTTATGATCTAGCATCTTTAAATGTTATAGCAACTATACACTTTATCACTATTGGGTATATGGTGATGATGATATTTGGAGCTTTACAACAGATGCTCCCTGTTGTAGCCGCAGTAGCGATACCAAGACCAGCTTTTATATCATCAGTAACTTATATTTTACTACTATTTGGCACTTTATGTTTTGGGATTGGATTTATCTTATACAATCAGATTTTACTATTTGTAGCATCTATATCTTTGAGTATCTCTATTTTGTTTTTTGGTTTGGTTGTTTTATTACAACTTCTAAAAGTGCAAAATAAATCTTATATAGTTCAAGGGATGCTTATTGCTAATATATTTTTAATAGTTGCTTTTTGTTTTGGTATCTATCTTCTTATATCACATACCACAGCAGATATATCAGCATATCATCATTATATCGCTATATTACACTATAACTATATTGTTTTTGGATTTGTTACCATACTTATATTTGCTATTACTTTTCAAGTAGTTCCTATGTTTTGGGTAGCAAGTGATTTTAAAAAATGGCAACAAGCTATTTTAATATATGCCCTTGTAGCTATTTTAATCTTCTATCCTTTAAGTTATTATCTTGGTTTTGATCTAACATTTTTATATAAATATGATGTAGGATCTGTGCTTTTAATATTCTGTTTTTTAACATATCAAAAACTAAAATCAAGAAGACGAAAACTAAAAGATTTAACAGTTTATTTTTACTATAGCTCTATTGTTTTTCTTGCTATTAGTGTAATATATTGGTGGTTGATGGATATTGTAAATTTGCCTATGATGGGATTTGGTATCCTTTTTGGATTGGGCTTTGTAGTTACTATCATAAATGGTATGCTTTATAAAATAATACCATTTCTTACATGGTTTCACTCCAACAGCGAAGGGATATTTAATATACCTACTATGAGAGATATGATTTCTATAAGATCAATTACTATCCAATTTTATCTACATATTGCTGGTGTAATAATCTTGCTTATTGGATCTATTTTGGATACAACTCTTATCATCAAAATAGCATCTATTATATTTATACTTTCAAATCTATTATTATTGATAAATATCACTAAAGCTTCAAGACTCTATACACATAGAACAGCATAAAGTTTTTAAGTTAAAAAACTTTAGTGATATTTACTGCTATAAAAATAATTCCTAAAAACAAAACGGAAGAGATAAAAACCAAAGCAGTAACATCTTTTGGCTTACAATCATACAAAGAGGAGATATTTACATTAGCAACCGCCAAAGGCATAATAAGTTCCATAAAAACTATCCCTTTAATCAAAGGATCAAAATCTGTCCAATACAACACCAAAAATGCTATTGTTGGTAAGATAATAAATTTAAAAGATAAAACCCAAACGATCAATTTTTTACTTATATGTTTTATTTGTGTATCGTAAAGATATATCCCAAATAAAAATAGTTGCATCGTAATAGATCCATAAGCTCCCATCATAAGCATTTTCTCAATCTCAGGGGATGGTTTGTATCCATTGGTGCTAAGTGTAACAGCTATAAGTGCTGCCCATAATATTGGTAATTTTAATATATTTTTCAAAGATGTTTTTACATCAAAACTACCTCTTGAATAGTAATAAACTCCAAAAGTATATACGATAAAAATATTCACAAGATTGACAATAGTAGTATAAGGGATAGATTGTTCTCCAAATATAGATATGTTAAGAGGTATACCTAAATTTGAAGTATTTCCTATCATAGCTGCTACCATAGCTATAGAGTAATCTTTTTTATCCTCAAAAAGTCTAAAAGCAAACAACGAAGATATAACAATAGCTATAATAACTATAATAAAATAAAGTGAAGGGGCATATATCAAAGAAATATCAATAGGTCGTATTAACAATCCCCAAAAAGTTAAAAAAACTTGTAAAAAATAAACATTTATAATCGTTATAGTTCTATCATCTATCTTTTCTTTAAAACTCTTTTTAGCGATATATCCTATGACAATAAATAGATATACACTTAAAATAGATAATATAATAGAACTCATAACACACTAAAATAAAATATTAATCTGTTTCTAACAACGATCTATAAAAATCTCTATAATTTGTATTGTTTTCATCTCTAGCTTTCATAGCTGATCGTGGATGCTCTGTTAATTGACCTGTTAGCATATATGGTATGCTATATCCCCAATCCAACTCTTTTTCTAAAGGAACAATAAACTCCTCAATAAATTTTAAAACAGGCATAAGTTTATATTTTGGATTTTTTAAAAATCCTATTAGAAGTTCCATAGGACAGTTACCTGCTCCTCTTCCCAATCCAGATATAGTTACATCTAAATAACTTGTCCCATAAGTTAAAGCTTCTATTGTATTTGCAAAAGCTAACTGGATATTGTTATGAGCATGAATACCTACTTGCTTACCTGTAGTTTTAGCAACTTTTAGATATTTTTCTGTTAGTTTATTTATCTGCTCTGGATAAAATGAGCCAAATGTATCTGCTATATAAATAACATCAACATTTGTTTTGCTAAGCACATCCAACACCTCATCTAGCTCTCCATCAAATGATTTAGCAATAGCCATCACATTAACAGTAGTTTCATACCCTTTAGCATGAGCCTCCTCTATTAACTCAATAGCAGCTGGTATTTGATGGATATATGTAGCGATCCTTACCATATCAACTACAGATTCACTTTTTGGTAAAAGCTCCTCTTTTACAGTTCTTCCTATATCACTCATCACTGCAATTTTAAGATCAGTATTGTTATCTCCTACTATTCTTCTAATATCTTCCTCTTTACAGAAGTTCCAAGCACCAAACTCCTCTTCACTCATAATTGTAGGTGAATTATTTTTCCCTATCTCCATATAATCAACACCTGCTTTTACACATGTTTCATATACACCTTTTACAAACTCATCTGTAAAATGAAAATTATTTACCAATCCACCATCTCTAATCGTGCAATCAAAAACTTTTATATCTTTTCGTGCTAAAAGCATCGAACCCTCTTTTTCTATCATAATCGAAACCTTTTTCTAATTTGAATGATATTTTACCAAAGCAATCCTAAAACAAACTAATACACTAATACAATATATTATTCCTAAAGGATTTTTTATATATAATCACTAAAAATTAATATATACAATAGAGAAAAATATGGCACAAAAAAATCAAATCTTAAAAAATACAAATGCGGAACTTTTAGATAAGTTCAATGCCTCAGTGATGTTTGACAAAGAGCTTTATGCTCAAGATATCAAAGGAAGTATCGCTCATAGCAAGATGTTAGCTCTTCAAGGAATTATCACTATTGAGGATCAAGAGAAAATAGAAAATGGACTTTTACAAGTAAAAGATGAGATAGAATCAGGAAAATTTCAATGGAAAATAGAGGATGAAGATGTCCATATGGCTATAGAAAATCGTCTTACTCAAATTATTGGTGATGCAGGTGGACGACTTCATACAGCAAGAAGTAGAAATGACCAAGTAGCAACTGATTTTGCACTATATGTTCAGGATAAAACTTTAGTAATTCAAGATAAACTAAAAACTTTGATAAAAACTTTAGTTAATATAGCTTCAAAACATACTACAACTTTAATACCTGGTATGACACATCTACAACATGCACAACCAATTAATTTTGGTTTTCATCTTTTAGCTTATGCCAATATGTTCAAAAGAGATTTTGAAAGATTTGAGTCTAGTTATGCAAGAAACAACAAATCCCCACTAGGAAGTGCAGCACTTGCTGGAACTCCACACAATATAGATAGATTTAAAACAGCCGAACTTTTAGGATTTGATGAACCAACACTAAGTGCTTTGGATACCTCATCAAATAGAGATTTTGCACTTGAGATATTATTTAATATAAGTACCGCTATGATGCATATAAGTCGTATAAGTGAAGAGCTTATTTTATGGTCTAGCTATGAGTTTGGATTTGTAAAGATGAGTGATGAGTATGCGACAACTTCATCTATTATGCCACAAAAGAAAAATCCAGATGTCCCAGAGCTACTTCGTGGAAAAACAGGTCGTGTTTATGGTAATTTGATAAGTTTGCTAACTGTTATGAAAGGTTTGCCACTAGCTTACAATAAAGATACTCAAGAGGATAAAGAGGGAGTTTTTGATAGTGTAGCAACTGTTGAGATTAGTTTAGATATCCTAACAGCAGTGATGGATACACTGATTATAAACACAGATGCTATGCAAAATGCTTGTAAAATAGGACACTTAAGTGCTACAGATTTAGCTGATTATCTAGTGCAAAAAGCAAATATTCCTTTTAGAACAGCATACTATATCACAAAAGATGTAGTAAAAACAGCAGATAAATTAAATAAAGATATGAGCGAATTAACTATAGATGAGCTAAGAGATGCAAATGAAAATCTAAAAGATATAGATGAAGAGATTATAGAGTATCTAAATCTTAGAAATTCTATGAATGCACGAACTAGTTTTGGTGGAACTAGCACACAAAGAACTCAAGAACAAATCGATATTTTTCAAAAATGGTTAGAGACTATATAAAATGGATATCTTAACATATATAGATCGTGGTGGTATTATTGTTTATATTTTGATCTTTTTAAATATTATAGGTTTTAGTATAATGTTTTGGAAGCTTTTTATTTTAGTAATATCAAAATCAAAAAAACAAAGCATTGTTCAAAATATTATCCAAAACTTTGATATTACAGATCAAGCAATCATATCCAACAAAATCAATATCGCTATAAAAGAGTTAGAGGTTGGATTAAATACTATTAAAATTATAGCACTTATATCTCCATTGTTGGGACTTTTAGGAACAGTTGTAGGGGTTTTAAATACTTTTGATAGTATCACAAATCACGGCTTACAAGATCCTACAATATTTTCAGGTGGAATCTCTGTTGCACTAATTACTACTGTTGCTGGACTAATTGTAGCGATACCTCACTATATAGGTTATAACTATTTTATAGGTATCCTTGACAATACTGAATTAGATATTGAAAAAGAAATTTTAGCTTCACAAACTAAATAAGATGAAAAAAAGAAGAGAACCTTTAACACCTGATTTGACTGCATTAATAGATGTTGTTTTTATCTTATTGATATTTTTTATAGTAACTTCAGTTTTCAAAACACCAAAAATGGCATTAAAACTATCTTTGCCAAATGCTAATGCAAAAGAGATTAAAACCAAAACAAAAGATATTACTATTGCTTTAAATAAAACAAAACTAACTTTTAACAATCAATTAACAACTTGGGATAAAATAGATCTATCTTTACAAAATATTAAGAAAAAAGATAAACTTATCACAATTAAAATAGATAAAACTGTTCAATATAACAGAGTTGTCAAACTATTAGATATTTTACAAAAATATCAACTAAATAACTTAGCACTAATTACAACTAAACAAGATAAATAAAACCATTTTGCACAATAATTTTACCACCTAATTCATACTCAAAAACTTTAGAACTATATTTTAAAACAACTTCATCATAAGTTGGATTTGTGCTACAATATTGTAAAAATTGATCTTGAGTATCATTTGATTTAAGATCTCCAAACTGCTCAACAAATTCATCAATATCATAAATAGCTTGTGCCAAACCATCCTTTAAAAGCTGATTTGTTCCTTGACTTTCACCTATTCTATGTGGCAAAGCATATATCTTTTTACCCATTTTTTTAGCATACTCTACACTTCTTATAGACCCACTATTTAAATCAGCATATCCTACTATTAAAATATCTGATAACATCACTATAAGTTTATTACGAATTGCAAAATTTCTAGGCAATGATGGTGTCCCTTGTGTAAATTGACTCAGTATCAAACCATTATTTTCTATCTGGTTTATCATATTTTTATTAATTGCTGGATATTGTTTATCTAAACCTGTTCCTGCTACCATAATAGTATTATTATATTTAGCAGCTTTATGAGCAATAGCATCTATACCCATAGCACCGCCACTTACTATACATATACCAACTTCAGATAATCTTGATGCCAACTTAGAAATCATCTGTTTTGAGTAACTATTAGGATGCCTACTACCTACAATACTAATTTTTCTTTTTTTTAATAGATCAAGATTACCAATATAATACAACTTATCATATTGTGATTGAATATTCTCAATCATATCTATTTGTTGTGAATATAAAACTTTAATATCCATATTTCATTTTCCTCTTTATTACAAGACCACTGCACAATGGTCTCATTATATTTATATTGTAGCAAATTTATCCTTGAAAAATTTTATTTTTTATAAAAAAATGGTATAATGATTTTCTTGATATTCTTAAACAGCTAAATAAAGTTGTAAAAATGCATGAAGAAACTGTTATAAAATCAAACAATAATGCTATCATAGCGATTAAACGGTGCAAAATTTACTATCATTTTTCCATTGATAACACAATAAATTAAATCTAAATAAAGCAATATTTAAACAAAACAATGTTAGGATTCCAAATCCGACTTTGAAGTCGCAATTAAATTTAAAGAGTTAAATATGCTAACAAAAATACTAAAACGAGATGGCACGACAGAAGAGTTTTTATCTTATAAAATTGAAGATGCTATAAAAAAAGCATTTAAAAGTGAAAATACAACTTACAATAGTGAAATCTTTTTTAATGTTTTAGCAAAGTTAAAAGACAAAAGAGTAGCAGCAGTTGAAGATATACAAGATCTAATAGAACAAGAACTTTACAAACAAAGATATTTTGATGTGATGAGATCTTTTATGATCTATAGACATACACATAAAATGCAAAGAGAGAGTTCGCTTGATGAAGATACAACTTATATAAACTCAACTCAAACCATAGAAGAATATATCAATGGAAGTGATTGGCGAATAAAAGCAAATTCAAATACAGGTTATAGCAATGCAGGGCTTGTAAATAATACAGCAGGTAAAGTTATAGCAAATTATTGGCTTGATAAAATATATTCAAAAGATGAAGGTTATGCTCATAGAAATGGAGATTATCATATTCATGATTTAGATTGTTTAACTGGATATTGTGCAGGATGGAGTTTGAGAGTTTTGCTTGATGAGGGATTTAATGGAGTTAGAGGAAGAGTAGAAAGCGATGCTCCAAAACATTTTAGAGAAGCACTTGGACAAATGGCAAATTTCTTAGGAATACTACAGAGTGAATGGGCAGGAGCTCAAGCATTTAGTAGCTTTGATACATATCTTGCACCTTATGTTTTCAAAGACAAATTATCATACAAAGAGGTTAAAAAAACTGTTAGAAGTTTTATATATAATCTAAATGTTCCAGCACGATGGGGGCAATCTCCATTTACAAATGTAACTATTGATTGGACAGTTCCACAAGATTTAAAAGACCAAATACCTACACGAAAACAGATACATCTTTTTAAAGATATTAAAGATAATGAACTTTTAGATGAGCTTAAAAATAGAGGGTGTGATAGTTTTACTAATGCTACATATAAAGATTTTCAAAAAGAGATGAATTTAATAAATAAAGCTTATTATGAAGTGATGACCGAAGGTGATAAGACAGGACAACCTTTTACTTTTCCAATACCAACAGTAAATATTACTGAAGATTTTGATTGGTACGGAGAGAATACTGATATATTATTTGAAAACACTGCAAAAATAGGAAGTTCATATTTTCAAAATTTTATAGGAAGTCAATATAAAAAAGATGAAAATGGCAATTTAATTCCAAATGAAGAAGCTTATAAACCAGGACATGTCCGAAGTATGTGTTGCAGACTTCAACTTGATCTAAGGGAGCTTTTAAAAAGAGGGGGCGGGCTTTTTGGTTCTGCTGAGATGACAGGAAGTATTGGTGTAGTTACAATCAATATGGCTAGGCTTGGATTTTTATATAAAGGCGATAAGGAAGCATTAATCAATAGGCTTAATGAGCTTATGGATATGGCAAAATCAACACTTGAAAAGAAAAGAGTTTTTATACAAGATATGTATGATAGAGGATTGTTTCCTTATACAGCTAGATATTTGCCACACTTTAATAATCATTTTTCAACCATTGGTGTAAATGGTATAAATGAGATGATAAGAAATTTTACAAGTGATAAGCTTGATATAAGCAAAAAAGAGGGAGAAGATTTTGCTTTAAAAATTTTAGAACATATAAGAGATAAAATGGTGCAATATCAAGAAGAAACAGGCAATTTATATAACCTTGAAGCAACTCCAGCAGAAGGTACCACCTATAGATTTGCAAAAGAAGATAAAAAAAGATACGGTGATTCTATTTTACAAGCAGGAATGGATGAAAATATATATTATACAAATTCATCTCAGATTCCAGTTGATCTTACAAGCGATCCATTTACAGCACTAGATTTACAAGATGAGTTACAATGTAAATATACAGGTGGAACTGTGCTTCATCTTTATATGAAGGAACAATTAAGTTCAACAGAGGCTTGTAGAAAGTTGGTAAAAAATGTAATCTCAAACTATCGTTTACCATATATTACAATCACTCCACTTTTTTCAGTTTGTCCAAAACATGGATATATCGCTGGAGAGCATGAGTATTGCCCAAAATGTGATGAAGAGCTACTTTTGAATGAAGATTAAATTTAAAACTTTAAAT
>CAJXII010000033.1 GCA_913054415.1 uncultured Arcobacter sp. | reverse complement strand
AATAGTATATATCTTTATATCTGTTGATAAGTTCTAAAAATATCATATTTGTAAAAGTGTTGTTGAAGTTTTTATTAAATGTTACACTATTGATCAATGCAAAGTTATAACAAAATATTTTTTTAGGAGCTTTTTGTTGGTTAAATTTTTCACACATATATATAAGTTGTTGCTCTTGTAGTATTTTTGTAGTAGTATAAAAAAGATCTTTTGAGATTTTTTGGGTTTTTTTCATCTCATTAAAAAGCTGAAAGATTGATTTTTTCTCACCACTACTTTTTATATATAGTTTTAATATATCAAATTCAAGTTGGTTTGAACAAATAAGTTTTAAAATATTTTGATTTTGTTTTAATTTTTTATCATCATTATATTGTATAATCTCAGGTAGATTGCCATATTTTAAAAAACTATTAAATTTATTGACAGTAGTTTGATGTTTGTTATCAAATAATATATACTCTTCAAAATCTAAAGGTTTGAGATTGATATATCTAAATTTATCAGATTTAATTTGATAGACAGATGAGATAATAATACTTTTAAGTTGTTTTAAATTTGCAAGAAAATCAATAGATATATTTGGGTAATTGTCTATTGCTAAAACTACTATTTTAGGATTTTGTAGTAAAAATCTATCTAGGTTATAAAATATAGTATCTTGATCTATTCTTATATCATCCATATCGATATATAGATATTGTGCTTGATCATATTGTCTTAAATAATCATATATAATGTATGATTTACCACTTTTATAAGCACCTTGCATTATTGTAAAACTATTGACAATCTCTTTTTTTCTTTGTAATGGATAGATTTTATCAAAATTTATCTCATATTGTTTTGCTAATATATTCATACTGTATTTTATAGTGTTCCTTATTAAAAGGAAATAAAATTATAAAAAAATATAAAAAACTCCCTATTTGCTTGACATCGTAAAAACTTTTGGGTATAATCCGCGACACTATATCATGTCAAGGGTATACAAAATTACTTGACGAGTTCTTTAAAGGGAAAAAAATGGAAAAAATTAGATTAAAGCTAAAAGCATACGATCATAGAGTATTAGATCGTTCTGTTGCTTCTATTACAGAAGCTGTTAAAAGAACAGGTGCTGAACTTATTGGGCCAATACCATTGCCTACAAAAATAAGAAGATACACTGTTCTTAAATCACCACATGTTAACAAAGACTCAAGAGAGCAATTTGAGATCAGAGTTCATTCAAGAATCATAGATATAGTATCTAGCACACCTGATACTGTAGATAGTTTAATGAAATTAGATCTTGCTCCAGAAGTTGATGTTGAAGTTAGATCAATGGGTCAAGAGTAAGAAAGGAATATAGATGGAATTTATCGTAGAAAAAATCGGTATGAGTAGAACTATTACAGTGCCAGCTATACCTGTTACACTTGTAAAATTAGTTGATACTAAAGTTTGTGAAGTATCAGAAGATGGTAAAGCAATAGTTGCTTACAGTGATGGTAAGAAATTTAATAAAGCAATAGAAGGTCAACAAAAAAAGTATGATCTTAGCAAAGAGTTCAATAGATTTGCAACAATCAATGTAGCAAATACTGAAGCTGGGGATTTAGATACATCAGCATTGACAGAAGGAACTATCTTAAAAACAACTTTTAATACAAAAGGTAGAGGTTTTTCAGGTGGTATGAAAAGACATAATTTTAGTGGTGGACCAGGAAGTCATGGACATAGATTTGGTAGAAGAATTGGATCTATTGGTAATGCAGAGTGGCCAGGAAGAGTTCAACCAGGTAAGAAAATGCCAGGACAATATGGAAATACAAAAGTTACACATAAAAATGAGATTGTATCATTTGATAGTGAAACAGGAATATTAGTATTAAAAGGTTCTGTTGCAGGTGCAAATGGTTCACTTGGTAAAGTAAGGATAGCGTAATGAGTAAAGCAGTAGTATTAACAAAAAGTTTTGCTAAAAGTAAAACACAAAATGTTGAATTACCTCAAAAATTTGATGAGATTAATTCACATAATTTATATTTATATGTAAAATCTCACTTAGCTTCTTTAAGAGCAAATAGTGCAAGAGTTAAAAATAGATCTGCAGTAAGTGGTGGTGGTAAAAAACCAAAAGCTCAAAAAGGTAGCGGTGGTGCTAGATGGGGTTCAATGAGATCACCTTTATTTGTAGGTGGTGGACAAATATTTGGACCAACAAAAAGAAATTACAACCAAAAAATAAATAAAAAACAAAAAGTTTTAGCATTACAATATGCATTAAATGAACATGCAAAAGCTGATAAGTTATTTGTAGTAGATTCTGTTAAAATTGAATCTGGTAAAACAAAAGATGCAGTAGCACTTTTAAATAAACTAGAACAAAGAGATACATTAGTTGTAGTTGAGAATTTTGATGAAAAAACTTATTTAGCATTTAGAAATGTTAAAAATTGTTATGTGATTGAAAGATCAGAGATAAATGCATATATAGTAGCAGCTTACAGATCAATTTTGATTGAAAAAGCAGCTTTTGATGCATTAGTATAGGGAGTATAAAAATGGCAGATATTACTG
Organism: uncultured Arcobacter sp.; assembly: GCA_913054415.1. Taxonomy (GTDB): domain Bacteria; phylum Campylobacterota; class Campylobacteria; order Campylobacterales; family Arcobacteraceae; genus CAJXII01. Next base: position 9,496 of record CAJXII010000033.1, on the reverse strand, counting down.
ATATTAAATCAATCATTTATACTGAGAAGACTATAGAACTTCAAGAAAATGGTGTTATTGTAGTGCAAACAAGTACAAGAATGACTAAGAATAGTTTAAAAGAGGTATTTAGAGAATACTTTGGTGTAAATCCACTAAAAGTAAATTCTTTAAGACAAGAGGGTAAAGCTAAAAGATTTAGAGGAATTATGGGAAGAAGACCAAGTTTCAAAAAATTCTATGTAACATTACCAGAAGGCGCGGAAATCGCGAACCTTTCAGCATAAGGGAGAAGATAGATGGCAATTAAAAAATTTAGACCAATTACACCTGCAAGAAGATTTATGGGTGTTATGGATTCTTCAGATATCACTTCTAAACCAACAGTTAGATCACTTTTAAAAAGAGTTAAAGCTAGTGCTGGTAGAAATAATAATGGTAGAATTACAAGCAGACATAAAGAAGCTGGTGCAAAAAAATTATATAGAATTATAGATTTTAAAAGAAATAAATTTGGTGTTCCAGGTGTTGTATCAACTATAGAATACGATCCATACAGAAACTGTAGAATTTGTTTAGTAACTTATGCTGATGGTGATAAAAGATATATTCTTCAACCTTCAGGATTAAAAGTTGGTGCAACAGTTGCTTCAGCTGTATCTGGACTTGATATTGTTCCAGGTAATGCTATGCAACTTATCAATATTCCTGTGGGAACTATGGTTCATAATATTGAGTTACAACCAGGTCACGGTGGTCAAATCGCTAGATCTGCTGGTGGATATGCTCAAGTTATGGGTAGAGAAGGTAAATATGTTATCTTAAGACTTCCAAGTGGTGAGATGAGAAAAATATTAGGTGTTTGTATGGCAACTGTTGGTATTGTTGGAAATGAAGATTTCTCTAACATGGTAATAGGAAAAGCTGGTAGAACAAGACATTTAGGTATTAGACCACAAACTAGAGGTAGTGCAATGAACCCAATCGATCACCCACACGGAGGTGGTGAAGGTAAAACTAACTCAGGACGACATCCAGTTACTCCTTGGGGTATGCCAACTAAAGGTTATAAAACTAGAAAGAAAAAAGCTAGTGATAAATTAATCATTTCAAGAAGAAAGAAGTAAGGGTAAAGCATGGCTAGAAGTATAAAAAAAGGTCCATTTGTTGATGCTCATTTAGCAAAAAAAGTGGCTAAAGCTGTAGAAAGTGGTGATAGAAAACCAATCAAAACATGGTCAAGAAGATCTATGATTTTACCAGATATGATTGGTTTGACATTTAATGTTCATAATGGTAGAAACTTTGTTCCTGTTATGATTACAGAAAATCATATCGGATATAAACTAGGTGAATTTGCACCAACTAGAACTTTTAAAGGTCATAAAGGTTCAGTTCAAAGAAAGGTTGGATAATGGGAAGAGCAGTATTAAAATTTGTTAGACTAGCTCCATTAAAAGCTAGATTAATTGCAAGAGAAGTTCAAGGTATGAATGCTGAAGTAGCTATTGCTTCTTTAGAGTTTACACCAAACAAAGCTGCAGGAATTATCTCTAAAGTTATTGCATCTGCTTGTGCAAATTCAGGATTAGAGCCTGAAGAAGCTATAGTTACAAGCTGTAGAGTAGATAAAGGTCCTGTTCTTAAAAGATTTACACCAAGAGCAAGAGGTAGTGCCTCACCTAAACATAGACCAATGGCTCACATTATGGTTGAAGTAAATGCAATAGAAGGAGACAAGTAATGGGTCAAAAAGTAAATCCAATTGGTCTAAGACTAGGAATTAATAGAAATTGGGAAAGCAGATGGTTTCCAAGTTTTTCTAAAATGCCAGCAAATGTTGCTGAAGATGATAAAATTAGAAAATTTGTAAAAAAAGAGCTTTACTATGCTGGAATTTCACAAACTATTGTTGAAAGAACTGCAAAAAAAGTAAGAGTTACTGTTGTTGCTGCTAGACCTGGTATCATTATAGGTAAAAAAGGTGCAGATGTTGAAAAACTAAAAGCTAATCTTGCTAAACTTGTAGGAAGAGAAGTTGCTGTAAATATTAAAGAGGAAAGAAAACCTTTTATTTCAGCTGTTTTAGCTGCTGAAAATGTTGCACAACAACTTGAAAGAAGAGTTGCATTTAGAAGAGCTATGAAAAGAGTTATGCAAAATGCAATTAAAGGTGGAGCAAAAGGTATTAAAATATCTGTTTCAGGAAGACTAGGTGGTGCTGAGATGGCTAGAACTGAGTGGTATTTAGAGGGAAGAGTTCCTTTACATACACTAAGAGCTAGAATCGATTATGGTTTTGCAGAAGGTCATACAACTTATGGATGTATCGGTATTAAAGTATGGATATTCAAAGGTGAAGTTCTTGCAAAAGGTATTCCAGTTGAGAAACCAGAAGCACAAAATAAAAGAAGACCACAAAATAAAAGAAGAGGTAAATAACGATGTTAATGCCTAAAAGAACAAAATATAGAAAAGTTATGAAAGGGCGAAATAGAGGTAAATCTATGAGAGCCAATTCATTAGCTTATGGTAATATCGGATTGAAAGCATTAGAACATGGTAGAATCGATTCAAGACAAATTGAAGCTGCCAGAATTGCTATGACTAGAAAGATTAATAGACAAGGTAAAGTTTGGATTATGGTATTCCCAGCAAAACCACTTACTGCAAAACCACTTGAAACAAGAATGGGTAAAGGTAAAGGTAGTGTTGATAAATGGGTTATGAATATCAAACCAGGAAGAATTTGTTTTGAAATGGGTGGAGTTGGTGAAGATTTAGCTAGAGAAGCTTTAACTTTAGCTAAACATAAATTACCTTTTAAAACTAAAATCGTAACTAAAGAGAGTGAAAATGAAATATACTGATATTGCGGATAAAAGCTTGAAAGAGTTAAATGATATGTTAAAAGAGAAAAAGGTGCTATTGTTTGAGCTTAAGACTAAGTTTAAAACTATGCAATTAACTAACACTAGTGAATTAAGAGCTGCTAAAAAAGATATTGCAAGAATTCAAACTGCAATCACTGCAGCTAGTGCTAAGTAAGGATAATATATGGGTAATTCACATAAAAGAGAAATCCAAGGTATTGTGGTAAAAAAATCTGGAGATAAAACTGTTTCAGTTTTAGTTGAAAGAAAAGTTTTACATCCAAGATATCACAAAACTGTTAAAAGATTTAAAAAATATTTAGTTCATGATGAAAGAAATGAAGTTAATGTAGGTGATACAGTTGTTGCAATTGAATGTCGACCATTATCAAAAACTAAATCATTTAGATTAAAAACTATAGTTGCTAGAGGAGTTAAGTAATGATTCAAGGTTTTACTAGACTGAAAGTTGCAGATAATAGTGGTGCTAAAGAGATCATGTGTATCAAAGTTTTAGGTGGATCTAAAAGAAGATATGCAAGTGTAGGTGATGTAATAGTTGCATCTGTTAAAAAAGCTATTCCTCATGGTGGAAAAGTAAAAAAAGGTCAAGTTGTAAAAGCTGTGATTGTTCGAACTCATAAAGAGGTTCAAAGAGAAAATGGATCTTTAATTAGATTTGATGACAATGCTGCTGTTATACTTGATAACAAAAAAGAACCAATTGGAACAAGAATTTTTGGACCTGTAGCTAGGGAAGTTAGATATTCAGGTTTTATGAAAATTGTTTCACTTGCTCCGGAGGTGTTATAATGGCAATTAAAATGAAGATTAAAAAAGGTGATACTGTTAAAATAATTAGCGGTGATGATAAAGGTAAAACAGGTGAAGTATTAGCTGTATTCCCATCAAAAGGTAAAGTTATAGTTAAAGACTGTAAAGTAGCTAAAAAAACTGTTAAACCTGATCAAGATAAAAACCCAGACGGTGGTTTTGTAAACAAAGAGATGCCAATAGATATCTCTAATGTAGCAAAAGTAGAAGGTGAATAAGATGGCAGCTAGATTATTACAAAGATATAAAGATGAGATTAAACCAGTTTTAGAATCTGAATTTGATCAAAATAAAATGTTAACTCCAGCATTAGAGAAAATTACAATCTCTGTAGGTGCTGGAGAAGCTATGAAAGATAGTAAATTGATGCAAAATATCAATGATACTATCAGTTTAATAGCTGGACAAAAAGCAGTTACAGTTGTATCTAAAAAAAGTGTTGCTGGATTTAAAGTAAGAGAAGGTGCACCTGTAGGAGTTAAAGTTACTCTAAGAGGTGAGCAAATGTATGTATTTATGGATAAACTTTGTTCAATCGCACTTCCAAGAGTTAAGGATTTTAGAGGACTTAACAGAAATGGTTTTGATGGTTATGGTAACTTTAACTTTGGTTTAGATGAGCAATTAATGTTCCCAGAAGTTGAGTTTGATAATATTATTAAAACTCATGGTATGAATATATCTATTGCTACAACAACATCTAGTGATGAACAAGCATTTAGATTATTAGAATTAATGGGATTACCATTTACTAAAGGGAGAGCATAATGGCAAAAAAATCTATGATTGCAAAACAACAAAGAGCACCTAAATTCTCTACAAGAGCTTATAGTAGATGTTCAATTTGTGGAAGACCAAAATCAGTATATAGAGATTTTGGTATATGTAGAATATGTTTAAGAAAAATGGCTAACGAAGGTTTATTACCTGGTGTTAGAAAAGCTAGTTGGTAGGAGAAAAAGCCCATGATGAATGATTTAATCGCAGACGCTTTGACTAGAATTAGAAATGCAAGTATGAGAAAACTTGATACAACAACTCTGATTCATTCAAATACAGTAGAAGGTGTTGTAAAAGTATTACAAGAAAAAGAATATATTGAGAGTTATCAAGTAGTAGATGGTGATAATAATAAAAAATCAATTAAAGTTGTTTTAAAATATGATGACAATGAAAATAGTGTTATCAATGAACTTAAAAGATTATCAAAATCTGGTAGAAGAGTTTATAAAGGTGCTTTAGACCTTAAAAACTTTAAAAATGGATATGGAACAATAGTTGTTTCTACTAACAAAGGTATTATAAGTAATGAAGAAGCTTATAAACTAAATGTTGGTGGCGAAGTGCTATGTTCTGTATGGTAGGAGTTATTTATGTCTAGAATTGGAAAAAAAGCAATACAAATTCCAGCTGGAATGGAAGTAACAGTTAATAATGGTGTTATTACAGTAAAAAAAGGTTCTCAATCAATAGATGTTGAAACACATAATAGAGTAGGAGTAGAAGTAGCTAATGGTGCTATTAATTTTACTTTAGTTGGTGAAACATCACAAGATAAAGCTTATTGGGGAACTTACAGATCTTTAACAAACAATGCAGTTGAAGGATTAAATAAAGGTTTTTCTAAATCTTTAGAGATCAACGGAGTTGGTTATAGAGCTGCTGTTAAAGGTAAAGTTTTAGAATTACAATTAGGATATTCACATCCTATTAATTATGATATTCCTCAAGGGTTAGAGATAACTGTTGAAAAAAATATCATTACAGTAAAAGGTAGCAGTAAACAACAAGTTGGTCAAGCTGCAGCAATTATCAGAGGCTTTAGAAAACCAGAACCATACAAAGGTAAAGGTGTTAAATATACTGACGAGCATATCGTTAGAAAAGCCGGTAAAACTGCTAAGTAAGGTGTAAAAATATGAGTAGAATAAAAGATTTAGCTAAAAAGAATTCTCTTAGACTTAGAAGAAAAAGAAGAATTAGAGGTAAAATTAGTGGAACTAGCGAGCTTCCAAGATTGACTGTTTTTAAATCAAATAAGTATTTTTATGCACAAGCAATCGATGATGTAGCTGGAAATACTTTAGCTTCTGTTGATAGTAGAGCAATGAAATTAACAGTAAATAAAGAAAATGTTGTTCAAGTTGCAGCTAAATTAGCTGAAAACTTAAAAGCAAAAAATATTGAAACAGTAGTTTTAGATAGAAATGGTTACTTGTATCATGGTGTAGTTGCGGCTTTTGCTGATGCACTAAGAGACAATGGAATCAAACTTTAAAGGTAAGTTCATGGCAATAAATAGAGATGATTTTGAAGAATCAATAGTAAATATTGGAAGAGTAACAAAAGTTGTAAAAGGTGGTAGAAGATTTAGATTTACAGCTTTAGTTGTTGTTGGTGATAAAAAAGGAACAGTTGGATTTGGAACAGGAAAAGCAAAAGAGGTTCCTGATGCAATCAAAAAAGCTTTAGATGATGCATTTAAGTCATTGGTTAAAGTAAATATAAATGGAACAACTATCAATCATGATATTGAACATAAATATAATGCAAGTAAAATATTACTAAAACCTGCTTCTGAAGGGACAGGGCTTATCGCTGGTGGAGCTGCAAGACCTGTTCTTGAACTTGCTGGTATTACAGATATTATTGCAAAATCTTTAGGATCAAATAATCCTAATAACCTTGTTCAAGCTACAGTTGAAGCATTAGCTAAGATTAAAGGATAGAGATATGTCAATTTTAGAAAATTTAACTCCAGCTGCTGGAAGTACAAAAAATAGTAAAAGAGTTGGTAGAGGTCAAGGTTCAGGAATGGGTAAGACTTCTACTAGAGGTCAAAAAGGTCAAAAATCAAGATCTGGATACAAAATAAAAAGAGGTTTTGAAGGTGGTCAACAACCAATTCATAGAAGATTGCCAAAAGTTGGTTTTACTTCAAGAGTTACAAAACCATATTCTATAAATGTATCTAAAGTAAAACAAGTAGCAAATCTTGAAGAGATTACTATGGAAACAATAAGATCTGTTTATAAATTATCTAAAGAAGTAAGAAAAGTTAAACTTATTGGTTCAGATGCTAAAAACTTAGCATCTAAAATCAAAGATGAAAATGTAACTACTACTGGTAATTAATTATGAATAAAGACTTATTAAATAAGATCTTAATTACATTGGGTTTTATTTTAATATATAGGGTATTGGCTTATGTGCCAATCCCTGGTGTTGATTTAAATGTTATCAAAGAATTTTTTGATTCAAATACAAATAATGCTTTAGGTATGGCAAATATGTTTAGTGGTAATGCTGTTAGACGGATGAGTGTTATATCTTTGGGTATTATGCCTTATATTACAGCTTCAATTATTATGGAACTTCTTGCTGCTACTTTTCCTGCTCTTGGAAAACTTAAAAAAGAGCGAGACGGTATGCAAAAATATATGCAAATTATCAGATATGCTACTATTGTTATTACACTAATTCAAGCTATTGGTGTTTCTATGGGACTACAAAGTCTAACAGGAACTGCTGGTGAAAGTGCTATTACAATAGATCACAATACATTTATAGCAGTTGCGGCTATATCTATGCTAACAGGAACTATGATGTTAATGTGGATAGGTGAGCAAATCACTCAAAAAGGTATCGGTAATGGAATATCATTGATTATCTTTGCAGGTATCGTATCAGCAATACCAGGTGCTATTGGTGGAACTGTTGATCTTGTAAATAATGGTCAAATGAATTTTTTAACTATTATAGTTATTTTAGCAGTTATCTTAGCTACTGTTGGTGTGATTATCTATGTTGAACTAGCGGAAAGAAGAGTGCCGGTTTCATATAGTAGAAAAGTTGTTATGCAAAATCAAAATAAAAGAATTATGAATTATATACCAATAAAAGTAAATTTAAGTGGAGTAATTCCTGTAATTTTTGCAAGTGCTATTTTAATGTTTCCTGCAACAATTTTACAAGGTAGTAAAAATCCGATTTTGATATCAATATCAGATTTTTTAAATCCATCACATTATGTATTTAATTTATTAACATTTTTATTTGTAGTATTTTTTGCATACTTTTATGCAAGTCTTACATTTAATTCAAAAGATATTGCTGATAACCTTAAACGACAAGGTGGATTTATACCAGGAGTTAGACCAGGAGCTAGCACAGCAACATTTTTAAATGATACTGCTTCAAGATTAACTTTTTGGGGAGCTATTTATTTAGGATTGGTTGCTACACTTCCTTGGCTTATTGTAAAAGCTATGGGTGTTCCGTTTTTCTTTGGTGGGACTGCTGTTATGATTGTTGTTCAAGTTGCTATTGATACTATGAGAAAAATAGAAGCTCAACAATATTCTAATAAATATGAAACACTTAGTGCTACGGGATTATAATGATAACTAAAAAGCAAAAAGCACAAGCTTGTTTATTAGCTTGCAGCTTTTGGTTTTCAACTAATAGTTTATATTGTGGTAAAAAATAATATGGCTATACCTTTAAGAAAACCAAAAGAGATTGAGAAACTACAAACAGCAGGTCTTGCTGTTGCAAAAACACTTCACTATTTAGAACAAAATGTTAAAGCTGGTATGACACTTTTAGATGTCGATAAGATGGGGGAAGATTATTTAAGAAGTTTAGGTGCAGTGCCTGCATTTAAAGGACTTTATGGTTTTCCTAATGCAGTATGCACATCTTTAAATGAAGTGGTAATACACGGAGTTCCAGATAACACTGTATTAAAAGATGGAGATATTTTAGGAATAGATATAGGTAGTCAAATAGATGGTTGGTATGGAGATGCTGCTATTACTATGCCTATTGGAAAAATTTCTAAAGAGGATGAAGATCTGATTGCTTGTAGTAAGGATGCTTTATATTATGCAATAGATATTATTAAGCAAGGTATGAGATTTAAGGAATTAAGTTTAGCATTGGAGGAGTTTATTTTAGGTAGAGGATATGTTCCTTTGGTAAAATTTTGTGGTCATGGAATTGGTAAAGAGCCTCACTGTGATCCAGAAGTTCCAAACTATTTAGATGGTCACAATGCAAAACAAGGTCCAAAAATTAAAAATGGTATGATTTTTTGTATAGAGCCTATGATTTGTCAAAAAGATGAAGAGCCTGTTATTGATCCAGATGATAAATGGTCAGTAAGAAGCAAAGATAATTTAAGAACAAGTCATTATGAACACCAAGTTGCTATTGTAAATGGCAAAGCTAAAATATTAACTAAGATTGATTAAGAGGAAAATAATATGGCAAAAGATGATGTAATAGTTGTAGATGGTATAGTTGCAGAAGTTTTACCAAATGCTACTTTTAGAGTAGAGTTAGATAATGGACATATAGTATTATGTCATATATCAGGAAAAATGCGAATGCATTATATAAAAATACTTTTAGGTGATAAAGTAAGAGTTGAGATAACTCCATATTCACTAGATAAAGGTAGAATTACACATAGATACAAATAGTAGATATATACACTACTATTTGTTTTTACTAACTAATAAATAACTTCAAATAAATATTAAATTTTTTCAATAAAACATTAAGAAGTATATTTGACAAATCACAAAGTATAGTTGATTAATTAATGGAGGAGCTAGTCGGACTCGAACCAACGCATACCGGATTTGCAATCCGGGGCATTACCAACTTTGCTATAGCTCCCTTATAAGAATTGAAATTTTATCTATAAATCACTTAGAATAGTCTTAAAAGATTTTTATTTGTTGTTTAACCCTAATAAATCCATACCCAATTAGACAACAAGCCAAATTACTCTATAATTAGGT
>CAJXII010000032.1 GCA_913054415.1 uncultured Arcobacter sp. | reverse complement strand
CTATTTAGGAATATAAATATTCTTGAAATTGGTTATTTTTTCTGGGGACATTATAAAGGTCTTACTGATACTTTACGATTAGAATTAGAAGATACAAATATCCAAGTCACACTTTTAAATACAGGTCCAATTATAAGTAATTTTAGAAATAGTGCCAAAGAGAAACTTATAAAAAATGTTGATATAAACAATTCAAGATTTAAAGATCAATACCAAAAAAGTTTAGATAGTAAAAAAAGTGATGTTCCATTTACACTTGAAGCTATAGATGTCGCAAAAGTAGTAGAAAAAATTATATTATCAAAAACGATTAAACCAAGATACTATATCACAAAAGCTACATATTTACTTGGATTTGCTAAAAGAATCTTATCAACTACTATGCTTGATAAGATTTTAAAGAATATTTGATTTAATTATTATTTAAAGTATCCATAAGTATATATAACCAATCATCATCAAACTCTTCAAAGCCATATTGAACATATACATTTTTTACACAATCATTAATAGGTGTTAATAAAACTGCATCTATATTAATAAGAAGTAATTCGTCTAACTATTTTTGTTTTAGTTGCTCTTTTTAGAACTTCTCTGTGGTGTTTTTTATTACTGTTGGAGATTATTTTAGTAATAGCATCTTCGCTCATTGTTAATTTTTTATTATAAACTTTACCTTCTTTATTAACCGATAATGCCATAATCAACTCATTTATATTTATATCACGATTATAACAAAAAAAAATTTATCTATCATTAAATATTAAGCATTCAACATTAACTCGTCCCATCGGGGACGATGGGAGCAAGTCATAATATATATTATATTGTTTCAAAAAGTAACAACTTTTCTTCTGTCGATTCGATAGTTAAAGTTATCTTATCATCAAATTGTTGATCTATGATTTTTATATTTTGTTGTTGTAGTTTATATTTTATTTTTGAAAAATCATGATATGAAACTTGGATAGTTTTTTGTATAAGTTTTTCATAGTTTTCAAATATAGCTTCTTTTACCACTTGATTGACAGCATCACTATAAGCTTTGACAAGCCCACCTGTGCCAAGTTTGATACCACCAAAATATCTTACAATCACAACTGCACTATTGATAATATTAGCACCTTGTAAAACTGCTAAACTTGGTCGCCCACTTGTCCCTTTTGGTTCTCCATCATCACTACTATTTTCTACAATTTGTTCATATTGATTAAGATATCTATAGGCATATACGAAATGTCTAGCTTTGGGGTGTTGTTTTTTTAGTCTAGTTATTAAATCATCATAGCAAGAATAAGGAACAAGATGAGCTATAAATTTTGATTTTTTAATCTCAATAGTGCTACTAAACTCATCTTGAACAAATTTCAACTATAATCTCTTTATTAAAACTGTATCAACCCATCAACTGGAGATGAAGCAGTAGCATAAGGTTTTTTTGCAATTCTTCCTGCTTTGTAGCTTAATCTTCCTGCTATTGTAGCATATTTAAAAGCTTGTGCCATAGCAATAGGATCAGAAGCTTGTGCAATAGCAGTATTTGCTAAAATTCCTTCAACTCCTAGCTCCATTGCCATAGCAGCATCACTTGCACAACCAAGCCCTGCATCAACTAATACAGGCACTTGAACAGCATCTTTTATAAATGCTACATTGTATCTATTTTGAATCCCTAACCCACTTCCAATAGGAGCAGCAAGAGGCATAATAGCATCAGCTCCAGCATCCTCTAATCTTTTTGCGATTATTGGATCATCACTTGTATATGCCATAATTGTAAATCCCTCTTTTTTAAGAACTTCACAAGCTTTTATAGTCTCTATTGTATCTGGATATAAAGTTTTAGCAGCATCTCCGATTACTTCTAGTTTGATTATATCAATCCCTGTAGCTTCTCTCATAAGTCTAAAAGTTGTAATAGCTTCATCAGCAGTAAAACACCCTGCACTATTTGGAAGTAGCTTTACATTTGTATCTTTAAAATAATCAAGTAAATTTTCCTCATTTGGATTTGTGATATTTACCCTTCTTATTGCTACAGTAATTAATTCACTTCCACTTGCAAGTGTTGCTTCTTTGGTAGTTGCAAAATCTTTATATTTTCCACTTCCGACGATCAATCTTGAGTTAAACTCATATTTTCCTATTTTTAAAATGTTATCATCCATATTTTTATCCTTTATTATTATTTTGTGATATTACCACATATTAACTTTAGTTAATTTAATTTATCAAATTAGCTTTATAATTTTTTAACCAACTCAATTAAATCGTATGGATTTAAAGAGTAGTTATTGTTATCATATTTTGCAATAGCTAAACTATGTGCCAAACTTCCACAAATAGTAGCATCCAAACTACTATACCCTTGAGCCAATAATCCACCTATTAACCCACTTAAAACATCTCCACTACCACCTTTACTAAGAGTGGCATCCCCAAATTGATTGATATATATTTTATTATCTTGAGCTATTAAAACATTTGCCCCTTTTAAAAGTAAAACAACTTTAGGATATTTTTTACAAAATAAACTAAGATACTTAAATCTATCATTTTGAAGTGTAGATATATCTATATCATCTATACCAGATATTTTAAGCAATGAACAAAACTCTTTTGGATGTGGAGTTAATACAATATTATCATTATGAAAAAAATCTAAAATTTTACTATCATAAAAAAGATCTGCATCAAAAACTTTAGCTATATCTTTTGGCAATATATCTATATCAAAACTATTTGCCAACCCCATACCAATAGCAATCGCTGTAGTATTTTGTGGAAGATTTTTATTTTGCATAATATATGCTGGAATATTAATCAGATTTTCTTTAGATACAATAGTAACCAACCCTGCCCCAAAACTAAATCCTGCTTGACTAGATAAAATAGAAGCACCAACTTTATCTCCACTTACAACCGCAAGATGCCCAAAACTTCCTTTGTGTTTATTTTGTTCTGTTCTAAATGGCAATACCAAATCAGATTTTTGCAATAAAAAACAATCTGTTTCATCCTCATAAAGCTCTTTTTGCACACCTAGATTTGCCACAATAATATCTGAAACAAAATCTTTTACATTATCTGTAAAAAGTGATTTTTTTAAACTACCCATAGTTACTGTTGTATCTGCTTTAAAAACTGCACCCATAATCTGCCCTAAAGCATTTATACCACTTGGGATATCACATGAGATTTTGTATCCTAGAAGATTATTCATCTGCTCTATAATAGAGATATATTTACTATTTAGCTCTTTATTTAACCCACTACCAAACAAACAATCAACCACTACATCATAACTATTTTGTGTAATAGTTGATATAATTTTTACATCTACTTTTTTAGCTCTTTGAAGTTGCAATTTTGCCATATCTGATTTAACATCACTAGCTAAATATAGTTCAACATCAAACTTACCTTGCAAAAGTCTTGCTAATGCTATACCATCAGCACCATTATTTCCACTTCCACTTACTATTAAAATTTTACTATTTGAATCAAATTTTTGCTCTATTAGATCCAACATACTACTAGCAGCATGTTCCATCAAAATATCTTCACTTAAACCATATTTTGTATAACATTTTTGATCTAAAGTTCCAACCTCATCAAATACTTTTAACATAGCTTATCCATCCCTATTGTCCATATAGAATAATCACTATCTATGATAATTTGTGGAGTTTTGTTTGATTGTAAAATCTTTTGATAAAAAAACTCTACTATTTGAAAAATCTCATCATAAGATAACACTTTTATAATACCACCTGTTAGCACAATACTATTTAAAACACATAGCTTAATATCAAGATATTTTTTGTGCTGATGTGAAACTTTATACAACACTAAAAATATAGCAAGTTGCATAAGAATTTTTGTGCTTTTTTCAGATTGTTCCTCTAAAATATTCTCTGTGGTATTTAAGTATGCTAGTAGTTCATATACAAATTCATTGTGTTTTGCACTAAAAATCAAACTCTCTCTTGATTTATAAACTCCAAGTTTTTTAAATACCAATCTATCATATTCATTTGAAGTTATAATATTATCTTTAACTAGCTCTTTACTATAGTGGATATCTGTTGTAGCCCCACCTATATCTATTACTATAAAAGGATCAACAACATCAAGTTTAGTATCTATAAATGGCAAAGAGGTATTTACAATATAAGGTGTTGAATATATCTGATTAGATGTGATATTATATAACTCTTTTATATCCTCTTTACCTATGATATTTTCTCCATATAGATTTGTAAGATACTCTTTTAGATTATCCTCTTGCATCTGTAGTTTGTGATCTATGACATTTCCTAGAAACTCTACATCTTTTATATTTTTGGAGATAAATTTTTCACAATTATTACTTCCCACATATACTATTTTTTTGTATTGAACTTTTTGCAAGTAACTAATCAGATTTTCATCAAATATATTATCAACTCCATCTATACCACCTACTATGATAACTACATCAATAATATCTTTGGGAATAGATTGTGTTTTGATATGTTTGTATAAAACTGTTTTGATAATATTTATCCCTGAGTTATATGCGATATTTGAAGCATATTTTAAACTAAAAGAGTTTGTAACCCCAATAATCAAAGTGCTTAATCCACCATTTGCAGAACTACATATAAATATCTCATCTTTTGAGAACTGATCTATTAGGTTTTGACATTTTGAACTTAGATCACTATAAATATCTGTTTTAAAATCTCTAAAATAATGACTTATATTACCATTGGCACTTACTTTAAAATATGTGCTTCCAACATCTATTAGCAACCTATTCATAACATCACCCCAATATCATTGATAATCTCATTGACAATACTATCTTTTTCACTACATAGTTTGATTTTTGATTTCTCAAATTCAAAACTTTTTTGACTAATAGGCATATTTCCTTTATCATATATTCTTATACTACTATTTTCACCTCTTACAGTTATTACTTGGTTGTTATTTATAATATGTGGTGAAAATGGAACATCAATGATACCTTTTTTTATACTATTGAAAATCTTTCTCCATAATGTATCAGCTGAGTCATTGAAAATTGCTTCAAACACTTCATCTACACAATTTTCAAGATTTTCCTCCTCCTCTTGATCTACAACATTTGGCAAACCTCTTATCATCCCTAAAGTGTATTGAACTTTTTGCACTGCACTTGCATTATCCTCTTTTGTTGGTATCCCAAAAGCCTCTGCTTTTGTTTTAGTGATAATTTTATCAGCTTTGACAAGTGAAGCTATAACTGTGCTAGTAGTGATCAAAGATTCACTAAACTCTTTATTTCTAGGAAAAGCTCCCATCCATTGATGATATACAAGATTTATCGTTGCATCCTCTACCCCAATTTTTTGAGCATATTTATTAGCACATTTTCTTAATACATTTGCTGTTACTATATCTTGGTTTACCGATCCTGATTGTGAAAAACTTACTGAAAAAGATTTTACCCCCTCCTCTAGTGACAATAACATCTCACATATTTGTATCACAATAGTTACAAGTGGTGGCACAAGTGTAGCAGTAAGTGGGCCAAAAGATTCTCTATTGATTGGTTCATTAAGTGGTGAATATTGAGCACATACTTTCTCTATATGTTTCCAATATAAAAATGCTTTGTCTAGTGGAAAGTTTTTAGAATATGGTAGCAAATATGTAATAGGACCACCTTCTATCTCAAATATTCCAGATGCGATAGCAATATCTACAAGTAGTCTAGCATCAGGTGTTCCATGCCTTAAACTAATAGGTGTATTAAAGTGTTTAACCATCTGTCTTGTTTTTTTGTATCCATGATTGATAAGTGGATATCCATTTAACATATCTGTTTTACTCTCATAACTTAAATCTAACATTTTTTGAGCACTAGCATAATCATTTAATCTTGTATGTGAATCAATAGTCAAAGGCAACACATCTACACCAGCAGATATAAACTCTTCATAAAGTGAAAACATCTTCTCATAAGTGGGAAAACCACCTCTTGGTTGCACTAAAGTTTTATTTTTATTTGTTTTAAATTTATGAGATATAAAAAGATCTTTTGAGGCATTTTTAACAAACTCTTGCACCTCATCAAAATCAAACTGATCTACATATTCGTTGGATAATATTATCTCTCTATCTCTTTGAAGTAAACTCATCTTTTTTTATCCTTTAGATAGTCATATATCTCATTTAATCCATCTATTAAATCTACTTGATGAAATACAAGATCAAAACCATACGATTTATATTTAGGGATAATATCTTCAGTTTTTGCTTCCCCTACACTTAAATTTCCACCTATTATAAATACCACATTATCTAAATCATATTGTTGTTTTAAAGATAATAAATCTCTACACCAACCCTCTGCTTCTCCATTTAAAGATGAGATAAGCAAAACATCTGCATCTGTTTCTACTACTGCATCTATAAACTCTTCTAAATAGGTATTAACACCCAAATTAAATACATCAAATCCATGACTTTTCAAAGATATATCTATCAATCTATTGGCAACGACATGTATATCATTACCAACTACACCTGTAACAACTTTTATCAAAATTTAAACCTTATATTTGTAATAATCCGAAATTATATCTAATTTTTGATATAATCACAAAATTATAATTCAAATTATAGAAATTTTATATTATTACTTCATTAATAAAGGGTAAAAATGAAATCATATACAGCTGATATTTGTGACAAACATCATAAAGATATACAAGTTTTAGATCCTATCTTTAAATCTTATGGTGGGGTATCTATGTGTCATGGAGAAGTTACTACAATAAAACTTTATGAAGATAACACTGACCTAGTTCAACTTCTTAAAAATGAAAAAGGCAATAATAAGATCTGTGTAGTAGATGTGCAAGGTGATTATTGTGCTGTTGTTGGGGAAACATTAATGGGATATGCTTATGAAAATGGATGGGCTGGTATTGTTATAAACGGTTATGTCCGAGATACTCACCAAACATCTCAAATACCTGTAGGACTTTTTGCTCTTGGAACATATCCTCTAAAAAGTATCAAAAAAGCCACTTCAAACCGTGATATAATATTAAACTTTGCAAATGCAACTATCAAAGCAGGAGATACTTTATATGCCGATAATGATGGGATTGTTATACTATAGTTTGAGTGCTATATATAACTATTTTATTTCTACCTGCTCTTTTAGCTTCATAAAGTGCTTCATCTGCTTTATGAACTAAATCATCTATTACTTCAGCATTTTTAGAACAATCACATTGAGATATACCAATACTAACAGTAAATTTTATAATATCAATATTTGGGATTTTAATCTCTATATTTTCAATCGCTTCTTTTAATTTTTTTGCAATCAATACAGCACCATCTATATTTGTATTTGGTAGCAATACAACAAACTCTTCACCACCAAATCTAATAGCTACATCACTTTGTCTAATAGAAGTTGTTAATAAATTAGATAACTTTTTTAAAACCACATCCCCAGCATTATGTCCATAAGTATCATTTATAAGCTTAAATCTATCAATATCCAACATAAATATAGAAAACTCTTGCTGTTGTCTATGTGCCATACTTAATAATGTATCTGCTACATCATTGAAATATCTACGGTTATATAAGTTTGTCAAAGGATCTTTATTTGCCATCTCTACTAGTTTGGATTTAGCAATCTCTAACTCTTGAGTCCTTTCATTAACCAATTTTTCAAGATTTTCCTCATATTGTTTAGCTTTTCTTTTATAATATATTTTCTCACATATTTGTTTAATCACCTGTTTTAGTTGCTTAAAATTAATAGGCTTTAATAGATATCCATTAACTCCTAATTTAATACTTTCTAACAATAGATCTGTTTCTTTATGTGCAGTTGATATTATTACAGGAACACTATTATTAATCTGTCTTATTTGTTCTATCATCTCTAAGCCATTTGTATTTGGCATCCTAATATCACTAATAATAATATCAAAAGAATCAGCTTTAAATAAACTAATCCCTTCT
Organism: uncultured Arcobacter sp.; assembly: GCA_913054415.1. Lineage (GTDB taxonomy): Bacteria > Campylobacterota > Campylobacteria > Campylobacterales > Arcobacteraceae > CAJXII01. The sequence goes on along the minus strand of CAJXII010000032.1, from coordinate 4,084 downwards.
TTACCATCTTTGGCAACTGCAATATCATCAAAAAAATTACTCAACAAAGCTAAAATAGCAACCCTTGCTTCTTCATTGTCTTCTACGAAAAGAACTTTTAAAGTTTTTGTAAAATTTACCAACTTATCTATATCAAATTTATCAAACATTATTTTTATCCTTCAAAAGTAAAAAAATCTTTAAAATTATCGGTAAAAAATCTCCAATTTATTGGTAAAACTTTTGCTATACTATTTTGCTTTAAAAAACCACACTGACTATCTAATGCTATCATACTATTACAATTATTTAATACCCCAACCATACCAGGTGATCGTTTGTGTGATGGTTTAAAAAACTCTCCATCAAAAAAACCAGGGATTAAAGTTGTTCGACCTTTTTTATTTTTTAGATCCTCACTTAGCTTAGCTACAATATGATTATGGTAAATATTTTTACTACCTGATAACTTTTGTAAAACTATCTTACCAAATATCTCAAAGATAAGTGAAGCCGCCAACGGATTTCCTGGAAGATTTAAGATATAAGTATTGCCAATCTTACCAAACATAGTAGGTTTACCAGGTTTTATAATAATCCCATCAAACAATACTTCCATATCAAATAGTTCAAATGACTCTTTTGTAAAATCAGCATCCCCTACACTAATACCACCACTTGTGATAATCAGATCTGAATACAAAGCATTTGAGATCATCTGTTTTAAAGACTCTACACTATCGTTTGCCATCCCTACAAATGTAACATCTGCACCTAACTCTTTTGCTCTTGCTATTAATGTAGGTGTATTTGAGTTATATATTTGATAATCCTCTTTTGATTGATAATGAAGTTTTAACTCCTCTCCACTTGTAAAAACTGATACTTTTGGTGATCTATAAACTTTAATATGACTAATCCCTTGTGAAGCTAAAAGTGTAATCGTAGCAAAATTTATCTCATCCCCAATATTAATAATAAGCTCATCTTTAGATACATCTTCACCTGCAAATCTTATATGTTGATCTTTTTTAATATCATCTGGTAAAATTATAAAATCATCATCAAGCTCTTGGACAAGTTCATAAGGAACTATCGCTTCTACACTACTTGGAACTCTTGCTCCTGTCATAATTTTTATAGCTTGTTTTGATTGAATATCTGTCTCTTTGCTACTACCTGCTAAAATCGTATCTATTACTTTAACTTTTGAATTTATATCTGATAATTTAATACCATATCCATCCATAGCTGAGTTGTTAAATGATGGTAAAATCTCAGTTGCTAAAACTTTTTGAGCAGAAATTTTATCTTTGGCATTTTCAAGCGGAACAATCTCATACGATACACTTGATATATCCTTAGTTACAATATTTAACGCCTCTTCGATTAAAATTCCCATAATTGATCTACCTTTATTTATAAAATATTTCACACTATAATATCATATTTTATATTAAAGGATTTGTATTTTTAGTTGATTTTAAGATAATTTAGATACAATTCACGAAAATTTATACAAACAAGGATATAAAATGGCAAAAAGATGTATGCTATCTGGAAAAGGACCAATGACTGGAAATAATGTAAGTCATGCTAAAAACAGAACAAAAAGAAGATTTTTACCAAACTTAAGATCAGTAAGAATCCAATTAGAAGATGGGACTTCAAGAAAGATCAAAATCTCAGCAGCGGAATTAAGAACTCTTAAAAAGAATTCTTAATATTAACTATAGATAGTGTTTTATGAGTTTTTTTAAAAACATCAAAACACTGTTGGGGTGGCAGGGTAATCCCCCTAAACCTGAATTTGATCTCGACAAAGAGATCTACTCTCAATTTAAACATTTCAGACTTCCACTTATACTTGTTCAACTTATTATGATAATAGGAACTATTGGCTATATGGCAATAGATCATTTTAGTATTTTAGATGCTATTTATCAAACAGGTATCACTTTTACTACAGTTGGATTTGGAGAGGTTGCAAAAATATCTCAAGCTGGAAGATTTTTTACTATTACACTTATCATATTTGGATTTTTAGTTTTTACTTTATCAGTTACTGCTTTGATTCAAGTTATGGTTCAAGGTAAATTTTTAGAACTCTATAAGGAGCGAAATATGCTTTATAAAATAGCACGACTTAGAAATCATTTTGTTATTTTTAATCACAACGAATACACTGTTCAACTTGCTAATCAATTTAGACGAAATCATATCCCTTTTGTAGTGGTTGATCCAAATGATAATCTTGAAGAAATTGCAAAAGAACACAAATATCCATACTATATAAAAGAGGATACTTTTACAGAAACTGCATTTTTAAAATCTCATCTATCAAGTGCCAAAGGGGTAATATCTTTATCAAAAGATATCTCTAATAATATCACTATTATAGCATCTGTTAGATTGTTTGAAAAAGAGTTAGGAAGAGATAAACCATACCTTATAATATGTAATGCAGAAACAACAAATGATGTTGAAAGATTGAAAAAACTAGGTGCAAATAAAGTTGTAGCACCTCCAGCACTTATGGCAAAAAGAGTATCAGCTATGGCAATTCGTCCAGATATGGAAAATGTGCTAGAGGAGTTTTTATATAAAAAAGATACACCAATCGATATGGAAGAGGTATATATCTCTGAGGATAGCTGGGTGATAGATCATAAAATCAAAGATGCACATCTAAGAGATAATCTAAAAGTAAGTATCATAGGTATCACAGAAAACAATGGCAAATTTATCCAGATGCCAAAAGGTGATACAATTATACATGCTGGTTGTAAATTACTTTTAGTTGGAAATCAAATAGGAATCGTAAAAGCTAGAAAATTATTACGACAAAAGGATAAAACAAATGTTTAAAATTTTTCCCATAAAAGGTGGTATTGGCGATATTGATGGATTTTATTGTGACGGAGTAAGTGCTGGATTAAAACCAAACAATCAAAAAGATATAGGGTTTATATATAGTGATACTTTATGTGAAGTTGAAGCTATATTTACATCAAATAAATTCCAAGCAGCACCACTGAGACATTTTAGTCGTTATAAAAAAGGCTTTCAAACAAATTTTATACTTATCAATTCTAAAAATGCAAATGCTATGACAGGTGAAGATGGTATTGCTAACATAGATAATATTTTAAACAATCTAAAACAAAAACATACAAACTTAGAAAATCCTATAATGAGTAGCACAGGGGTTATTGGTGTGCCATTACCAAAAGAAAAAATCATAAATGAAGCTTTAAAATTTAATTTGGAAAATAAAAATACACAAAATTTAGCTCAAGCTATTATGACAACTGATCAGTATCCAAAAAGTTGCCTGTATGAAGTTGTCCTAAAAGATAACAGCTCATTTAGAATTGGGGCAGTTGCCAAAGGTGCTGGTATGATAAATCCAAATCTTGCTACTATGTTGTGTTTTATCACTACTGATGCTAATATACCTAAAAAAGATATGAAAGAGATGTTGCTTACCAATACTAAAACTACATTTAATGCTATAAGTGTAGATGGCGATACATCTACAAATGATAGTGTAATATTATTAGCAAATCAAAAATCAAATAGCTATGATAAACAAGCTTTTAAAGAGGCCTTAAAACTTGTGATGGATGATATGGCTATGATGATAATATCAGATGCAGAAGGTGGCAAAAAAGTTGTAGCATTTGAGGTGCTAAATGCTTTAGATGATGATCAAGCCGAACTAATTGCCAAAACTTTATCTAACTCACTACTTGTAAAAACTGCACTTTTTGGAGAAGATCCAAATTGGGGACGAATAGCTTCAACTGTAGGTGCAAGTGGTGCAAAAGTTCAAGAAAATAGTTTGATTATCAAATTTGGAAATATTGTAGTTTATGACAAAGGTCAAATCATATTTGATAAAGATACAGAGCAAAAAGCAGCATCAATTTTACAAAATAAACAATTCAAAATCACCTGTGATATAGGAGTAGGTCAAGCAAATTTTACCGCTTTTGGATGTGATTTGGGTTATGATTATGTAAAAATAAATGCAGATTATAGGACTTAATCCCTAATAAATCCATACCCAATTAGACAACAAGCCAAATTACTCTATAATTAG
>CAJXII010000031.1 GCA_913054415.1 uncultured Arcobacter sp. | reverse complement strand
ATAATATTAGAAACAATAATATATCTATCATTGACCTAGAACTATCTATAAAAGCATTATCAACTATCCTTACAAACTATTATAATCAATCTGCAATAATATTAATAGATGAATATGATACACCTATAATTACATCTTGGTTAAAAGATTACTATTCTGAAGCAATAGAGTTTTTTAGAGGTTTTTTTGGCAATGCTTTTAAAGATAATGATCTAAATGTAAAAAAAGTACTTCTTACGGGTATATTTAGAGTCAGTGGCGAGAGTATGTTTAGTGGTCTTAATAATCTAAAATATATTACCATACTTGATAATGATTTATCATCTTCTTGTGGATTTATTATTGATGAATCTATTAAGCTTCTAAAAGATTATAACTTTGAACAAAAAACTATTGATAAAGCAATACACTGGTATAATGGCTATACTATAGGGGAAGATATTATTCTTAATCCTTGGAGTATGTTAAACTTTACAAGTACAAGAAAATTTGATACATACTGGATACATACATCTTCAAATGATTTTATATATGATCTATTAAATAAATCTCAAAGCTTAAAAGATGAATTTGAAAAATTACTTAACAATGAACCAATAGATATAAAAGTAGAAAAAAACTTAACATTTCAAGGAAATAAAATATACTCAAAAGAGGGTGTATTTTCATTTTTATTCTTTGGTGGATATTTAAAATGTCAAGAGAAATATACCAAACTAAATGATGATGATACAGAAGATTTAAGATGTAAGTTAATCCCAACAAATATAGAGTGTAAAAAGATATTTAGAGATGTGATTTATGAATATGCAAATAGCTATCTGTTTAGTGATGGTTTACAAAATATGATCAACTCTTTGCTTGAAGCAAATATAGAACTATTTGAAGAGTTTTTAGAAGAAGCATTACTAAATATACCAAGCTATTACGATACTAAAACAGAAAACTCTTATCATATGTTCCTACTTGGAATGTTAGTATATTTACAAAATGATTATGAAATAATATCAAATAGTGAAGCAGGATACGGAAGAGTAGATATAATTATACTAAATAAACATGACAAAAATAAACCAGCAATTATAATGGAACTAAAAAAGATTAATATTAGAAGAAATGAAACAAAAGATGAAGCCTTAGATAAAGCAATAGATCAAATCATACAAAAAGATTATATATCACTAGCTAAAAAGAAAGGTTATAGTAATATCATAGCATTTGGACTAGTATTTGATGGTAAAAGATGTTGGAGCAAAGAGATATAAGTTTTATTATACCGACTAAAGTCGGTGTTACAAAAAGAAAGAATTACCGACTAAAGTCGGCGTTACGGAAAAAAGATATGAACAACTTAACCAATTATCAAATAAAAACACAACTAAATAAAGTTCAAACACCATGCTATATATGTGAAGAGGAGCTTTTAGAAAAAAATCTACAACTTCTAAAACAAATAGAAGATCAAAGTGGAGCTAAAATCTTACTTGCTTTAAAAGGTTTTGCTTTTAGTCCGCTTTTGTATCTTATTTCTAAATATTTAAAAGGAAGTTGTGCTAGTGGATTATATGAAGCAAGATATGCCAAAGAGTATATACAAGGGGAGATTCATACATTTTCACCAGCTTTTAAAGATGATGAATTTGAAGAGATTTGTAATTTATCAGATCATATAGTTTTTAACTCATTAAACCAATTTCATAAATTTAGATCTAAAATTTTACCTAAAAATAGTATAGCACTTAGGATAAATCCAGAAGTTTCTACTGTTAAAGTAGATATTTATAATCCTTGTGGATTGTATAGCAGACTTGGTATCACTAAAAAAGAGTTAAAACTAAAAGATGAAGATTTTGATTTTATAGATGGATTTCATTTTCATGCACTTTGTGAGCAAAATTTAGATGATCTAAAACTGGTATTAAAAAGTTTTGAGCAAAATTTTGGACAATATTTTTCAAAACTAAAATGGTTAAATTTTGGTGGTGGGCATCATATTACAAGAGATGATTATGATAGGCAAGGGTTAATACAGCTTATTCAAGATTATAAGAAAAAATATCCACATTTAGATATATATCTTGAGCCAGGTGAAGCTATAGGATGGCAAACAGGAACATTAGTAGCAACCATATTAGATATAGTTCACAACGATATAGATATAGCGATCTTAGATACAAGTGCAGAGGCACATATGCCAGATACTCTTGCTATGCCATATACCCCTGAAGTGGTTGATGGTAAGATAGGCCATGAGTTGCCGTATAGATATAGATTTGGTGGCAATAGTTGTTTAGCTGGAGATATTATAGGGGACTACTCTTTTTCTAAACCTTTAAGTATAGGTCAAAAGATAATTTTCAAAGATCAAATACACTACACAATAGTAAAAAATACCACTTTTAATGGAATCAAACTACCATCATTAGCAGTATTGAAAAAAGATGGAATTTTAGAAGTTGCCAAAACATTTGGATATGATGAGTATAAAAATAGGAATTAAATATGATTAAATCACAGGAAGAAACACCACTATTTAGTGCTATGAAAGAGTATAACTCAAAGAATATTATACCTTTTGATGTGCCAGGTCATAAGCAAGGTAAAGGGTTAAAAGAGTTTACTGATTATTTTGGTCAAACTATTATGCAAATAGATGTAAATTCTAGCAAACCTATGGATAATCTATCAAATCCAATAGGGGTGATAAAAGAGGCTGAAAATCTAATGGCTGAACTTTTTTGGGCAGATAGTGCATTTTTTTTAGTCAATGGAACAACAGCAGGTATTCAAGCTATGATAATGTCTGCTTGTAACCCTGGAGATAAAATTATATTACCTAGAAATGTGCATAAAAGTGCTATCAATGGTCTAATCTTAGCAGATGCTATCCCTGCATATATAGAACCAGAGATACATGACAAACTAGGTATTTCACTTAATATTAGTATAGAGAAGATGGAACAAGCTATCATTAGAAATCCAGATGCAAAAGCGATACTTATTACCAATCCTACATATTATGGATTTAGTGCAGATTTAAAAAAAATAGTTCAATTAGCACATCAAAATAATATGGCAGTTTTAGTAGATGAAGCTCATGGAACACATTTCAATTTTAGCAGGGATTTTCCAAGTTCAGGTATGAATGCAGGTGCAGATATGAGCACGATTAGTTTTCATAAAACAGGAGGATCACTTACACAAAGTTCAGCATTGCTATTAATAGAGGGTATTATAGATAAAAATCATGTAAAAGCGGTGCTAAATATTACACAAACTACAAGTTCATCATATCTTTTGATGTCTAGTTTAGATGTAGCAAGAAAAAATCTAGCTCTAAATGGGCAAGAGGAGTTTAAAAGGATTTTAAAACTCTCAAGATATGCAAGAGATGAGATAAATAAGATTGATGGGCTTAGCTCATTTGGTAAAGAGTTAATAGGAATAGATGGTGCTTGTGGATTTGATGAAACAAAATTAGCAATCAAAGTAAATGAAATAGGTTTAACAGGACTTGAAGTCTATGATATTTTAAGAGATCAATACAATATTCAGATGGAATTTGGGGATAGTTATCATACCTTAGCAGTGATAAGTTTAGGGGATACCCAAGAAAATATCGATAAGTTAATATTGGCACTTAAAGATATAGTCAAACGATATAAAAAAGAACCAATTATTTTGGATAAAGTAACTCTACATAATCCAGAGGTAATAGTAACTCCAAGAAATGCTTTTTATAGCCATAGAAAATTAAAAAAACTTGAAGATTGTGAGGGTGATATTAGTGCTGAGTTTATTATGGCATATCCTCCAGGTATTCCTATAATCACACCAGGTGAAAGGATTAGCAAGGATATTATTGAGTATATTATATTTTTAAAAGAGCAAAAAAGTATGCTCACAGGTAGTGAAGATCCTTATGTAAATAATATCAATGTTCTAGGTTTTTAGTTGTTGATATAAAGTTTTAAAATCATATTATTATTAGCATCGGTTTTTTCTATTAATTTTGTATCCTTAGAATTTTTACCACTTTCTAAAGCACCTTGAAGAGTTTGTAAAACATGCCAAAATTTTTCATTAAATGGGGTATCTATCTCTTTTAGGTGTTCTCGTAAAATCACTTTTTTTATATCATTGATACAGTGCATATAGTAGATTTTGTTTATAGCTCGTTGTATCCTATAATCTTTCATTAGTTTAATATTGTTTATCCAAACTTCTTTATCTGTATCGCTTAAATATTGATGATGTTGAACATCTTGTATCTCTTGTTGTATCTTTTGTTCATATCTATTTTTTTCATCAAGTATATGTTGTTCAAGTTGTGATTCATAATCTTTTAGTAAAATCTCCATCTGTTTTGTAGTGATAGGTTTTGTATGTATTGGATGTGAATATGATTTTTTATCTTCATAGTTAAAATTTATATCTCTTAATATCTCTAAAGCAGTAGTAAGATAGATATATTTATCCTCTTTGCCCTCTTTGTAAGTTATACCGTGTTGTGAGATTACTGGTCGTGGTCCTACATATTTTATTGGTAACATTATTTGTCCTTTTTTGGATTATATTTTATTTATTTTTAAAAAAACATCAATGATTTAAAGTTATATTTTTTATCAATCTCATAGCACTACTAAAAGCCCATTGTAGATTGTATCCGCCAAGTTCTCCTGTAACATCTAAAACTTCACCTAAAAAATATAGATCTTTTTGCAATAAACTCTCCATACTTTTTGGATCGATTTGATTTGTATCTACTCCACCTTTGGTAACTTCAGCTTTGGTATAACCAAAATTCCCAGCAGGGCAAAATATATAGTTTTTTAGATCTATATTTTTATCTTTGATAGCTTTTTTTAATCTTTTTGGTATATAGCTATTTTTATTTGGTAGAAAATCGATACTTATTTGCCCTTTTGTCCAATAAAGAGATGCTAATAATACAGCAGGACCACTACAACCTTTATGTGTAAATAACATCCCACCTTTTAATTTTTTATCCCCTACAGTTATAGTTACCTCTTTTAAGCTTAATCCACTTAATTCTTTAAACCAAAATTGATCTTTTTGCACAGTCCAACCTACAAGTGCTGGATTTGGCTTAATAATATTATGTCCAAATTGTTTTGCTATTTTAAATCCAATATCAGTAGCTCCTAGTGTAACATAAGATAATCCACCACTTGCAACTATAAGTTTTTTTGCCTCTATGGTGGTTTTATCTGTTTTTATGATAAATCTATTTTGTAAATAGTTAACATCTTCAACAGTTGTTTGCAGATAGAGTTTTGTTTTATCTATTTTTGTGGAAAATAGATTAATTATATCTGCACTTTTTTGACAAAAATATGTTCCCTTGACAATCTTTTCATCCAAAGAAAAAGGTATATTATTTTCTTTTAACATATTTAGTAAATCATATTGAGTCCAACTATTTAATATCTGTTTTATAAACTCTTTATCGCCAAGATAGTGGGAGCTATTTAGATATTTGTTAGTGATATTACACTTTGAACCACCACTTATTTTTATCTTAGCACCAATCTTAGGGTTTTTATCTATTAGGCAAACTTTTTGATTTTGTAGATGTGAAGCGGTCATCAAACCACTTGCTCCTGCTCCTATTATTGCTATATCATAGATCATTTATTGATATGCTCTTACTATAAAACCTTTATGTTTTTTCTTTGAAGTTATAGTATAATTTACAACTTTTATATCTGTATCTTTGCCTAGATAATCTTTTATATTCCAAGTAGCTTCTATAACTCTTTTTCTTGATAATCCAATTTGTGCAAAATTATCTAACTTTTCTCGTTTTTTATTATCTATTTTACCTTTTAGATCTCTTAATAGTCTGAAATCTAATTTATCAACCAATCCTATAATCTCAAAGTATTTGCTATTTTTATGTTTATCTAAAAACTGATGCAATTTTTTTAAGCTACTATTTGATATATAATATCCTCCATCACTCATATCATCACATTCAAAAGTATCAAATTTATTTGAATTGTATTTTTTATAAACTACTATCTCTTTAGGGATAGTTTTAGTTATCTCTTTTGTTATAATCTTAGTAGGTTGATTTTTTAATTTTGTGATATTTTGTTGTAGAGTATCAATATGATCTTTTAGTTGTTGTGCTTGGATATTATGTTGAGATTTAAGTATATATTGATCTTGAATAGTTTGTGGTAATGAATAAAAATCTATAGATTCTTTTGATATATAATTATTTCGTAAATCACCTTTTTGTAGTAGATCATAATTATTATAGATATATCCAATATATCCTAATAGTGCAACTATAACACTCAATAAAATATATATTATAGAATTGTTTGATTTTGATTGTGTATTGTTTTCATTTTCCATATTAATCTCTCCTATTCAAAAACTTTAGCACAGTTTTTATTAGATCATCGTCATCTTTGCTTGATGATTTTATAGTAACTTTTGTATCATCATTATAGACAATAGATATATTGATCTCATAGTTACTTATACTTTTTATATTTTGAGATAAAGCTTTGATTTTGATATTTATTAGATCAATAAACTGTTTTGTAACTATATCTAGCTTACCAAATCTATCTTCCATCTCATCTTGGATCTCATAAAGTTGCTCATGATCTTGCACTTTACTTAGTCTTCTATATAGTTCTAATCTTATCCTATCTTCACTTATATAATCATTACTAATATATGCCGATATAGAGAGTTTTATATCTATTGTTTCGGTATTGTTTTTTTGCTCTCCACTTAATGTTGCTAAAGCATCCTCCAACATTTTAAGATACAAGCTATAACCTATATGTTTAATATGCCCACTTTGTGCTTCACCTATGATATTTCCACCACCTCTTATTTCTAAATCTTGATGGGCTAGTGTGCTACCGCTTCCTAAATATGAATTATTTTCTAGTGCAACTAATCGTTTGATAGCATCATTGGTTAATTTTTCTTTATCTTCAACTATCAAATAACAAAATCCCTCTTTTGCTCCCCGTCCAACTCTTCCACGAAGTTGATGAAGATCTGCTATTCCAAAGTTATTTGAACCATCTATAATTATACTGTTTGCATTTGGTAGATGAAGTCCAGATTCTACAATACTTGTAGCCAATAATATATCATATTTGCCATTGGCAAAATCTTCCATAATCTTTTGTGTTTGAGCTGGTTTGATTTGTGAATGAATCACTGCAATACTAATATTTGGCAATATCTCTAAAAGATCCTCTTTTTTATTTTCAATATTTGCTATAGAGTTGTGTATATAGAAGATTTGACCACCTCTTCGTTTTTCCCTTAATATTATCTCTTTGATAAGTTGCGGATTATACTCTTTGAGATATGTTCTTACTCCCAATCTTTGTTTTGGTGCAGTAAGTAGCGAACTCATACCTTTTATTTTGCTAAGAGCTAGATTTAGTGTCCGTGGGATTGGTGTTGCACTCATAGAGAATATATGCACATCCTCTCTTAACTCTTTTAGTTTCTCTTTTTGTCGCACCCCAAATTTATGCTCTTCATCTATTACTACTAAAGCTAGATTTTTTGATTTGATATTAAGTAATGAGTGTGTTCCTATTAGAAGATGTATATTACCAGCTTCAAACTCTTTTTTGAAATAGTTTTTATCTTTTGTGGAAGTTCTTCCATCAACTTTACCTATTTTGACACCATATTTTTCTAATCTATCTTTTAATCCTGTATAGTGTTGTTGAGACAGTAGGGTAGTTGGCACAACAAATAAACATTGATATCCACTTAATACTGTTGCTAAGATACCATTCATAGCTACTTCAGTTTTACCAAAACCTACATCTCCACTTAGAAGTCGATCCATTGCTATACCAGAGTTTAGGTCATCAAATAACTCTTTGATACTTCTTTGTTGATCTTTTGTATATTCAAATCCTGCATCTTGTCTAAAAAGTTTAATAGCCTCTTTATTTGTATCTATTTTTATACCATTAGTAAGCTCTCTTTTGGCAGCTAAAGCTATAATATCACTTGCTATTGCAAAAAGTTTATCTTTTACTTTAGATTTTAGTTTGGCAAAACTTCCTTTTCCTAACTTATCTAAAACAGCGACACTTCCACTATTTGCTAAATATCTATCTATAATATCTATATTTTCTACAGGGATAAAAAGCTTATCATCTCCAGCATAGTTGATTTTGACAAAATCTCTTTTTGCACCCATAACAACTATAGGCTCTATCCCTTCAAACTGACCAATACCATACTCTTGATGAACTACAAAATCTCCAGTTTTTAACTCATCCAAAACGATCTTTATTTTTCGTTTTTTTCGTTTTTTTATCTCTTTGTTAAGTGATATTATAACTTCATCTTTGCTAAGTAGATTGATGATATAGTTTTTGTATAAGATTTTTGGTTTTAGCTCTAATGTTTCAAAACTTAGTAGTGATTTAATTTTTGCTTCGCTACTACTTATGATGGTGATCTTTTTATCTTTGTGGAAGTTGATAAATTCATCTATATTTGATGGTGCTATCTCTTTATAGCTATCATTATTTAAAATAGCGGGTAGTGAAAGTAATTTTTCTTTTTCGATCCTATATTCATCAAAAATATAAGCCTCTTCTATCTCATCAAGGGCATTTTTTGTAATATTTGGTTTAAGTATATCAGTATAAAATTCTGCTAAATCATCAAGATACCAAAAACCCAACGAGTGAATATCTTTGATAAAAACATCACTATTACTTGATTCTATTTTTTGGTTGATAATCTCAAGTTTACTAGCAGGTATTGATAAAAAAGCTGGATGTATCTCAAAATCTTCTAGTTCATCTTTAAATGATTTTTGAGTTTGCACATCAAATCTTCTAATAGATTCAACCTCATTATCAAATAGTGAAACTCTAAAAGCGTCATCATTACCCAAAGGATAAATATCTATAATATCTCCCCTAATAGATACTTCCCCTTCACTTGTAACAATATCTACAAAATAATATCCCCAATCATAAAGTTTGCTTTTTAGATTTTGTAGATCAACAATAGAAGCAAACTCTATCTTAAACTTATCAAAACATTCTTGTTTTGGTAGTCTAAAACTTATAGTTCTAATAGGTGCTATTAAAATCTTATTTTGTTTTTTGTAGCTATGAAATCTATCAAGTGTAGTGATAATATCGTGAAGTTCTTGACTAAAAGACAATAGATCATCTTGATAATTTGCTCTAAAATCACTTAAAACAAAAGGCTCTTTACCAAAATAACTCACTATATCAGATGCAATATTAGCTTCGTTATCATCTGCTACAATTAGTAATTTGGTATCTAAATTGTTTTTAAAAAAATTAAATATATTTTTCAAATATTATAAAGCTCCACCAAAAAGTGTCCAAACTTTAGGTATAAAATCTAGTATAATCATATCATCTTGTTGGTGGATAAGACTTTGTATCCAAGGTTTGCTACAAGTTTTAAATTTAATATCTTTTAAAACTATATATTTTCTATGTTGTGCTGACATTAAGTTGTAGTGTGATATATCTAAAACTAGATCTTTTATACTGCCTTTTAGTTTAGCTTTGATTTTTATTTGCTTACTTTTGATAATATCAAATTTAGTTAAGTTGATATAATCTTTATCGTATTGGTAATAAACCCAATCAAATTTATGTTTATCTTTTGAAGTCCAATCTACTTTTGTAGGTGATTTGATAGTATATAGTATAGAGTATGTTGAAGCACTATTATTTACTACATAGTATCCATTATCTCTTTTGATAGTATCGTGTAATAGGTAATCCAACCAAGCTATATCTAAAGATATATCAATATTTTTGAATACGATATATTTTTCATCTTTACTTACGCCCCAATCAAAATTATCAAGTTTGATATTTAGTTCATGATCTTCTCCATCTAGCATAATTGACATAGTAATTTTATCAGTTTTGTCATCGATAGAAAAATCCTCTATTTTGATTTTTGAAGTATCTACTAAAGCATTTAGTCCGTGGATCACAGATTGTTCAATCGTTCTATTTTTACCCTTGTGGCTATATTTTTTAGTTTGTTCCCAAGTATTGCTACTAACATCTTTAGTCTTTTTCCAAGTATCACTACTAACATCTTTAGTTTTTTCCCATACACTATTGGCACTTTTTAAAGCTTGATCCCAATATGAATCAGCTTGTAAAGATATTATTAATGATATGGTTAAAAGTATTATTTTTATCATTGTTTTGTCTCCTTAATTTTAGCAATCACTGTAGATACAATTTTACTGACACTATCTTTTAAAGTGGAGTTTATTATATCATCAAATCCACTAGCATCTAACATAGTTGTTTTATAATTTGCTTGACTTAAAGTCATAGTTGTTTTGATAGTTGTATCTTTTATTTTGATGATAATTTGTATTTTAGCATCAGCTGTTAGATTATCACTTGCAAAGCTATATTGTTTATAGGTTGATTTTAGTTTTAAGATATTTATATATAGTTTTATATCACTATTTTTGGCATAAATTGAGGCATTTTTTAACTCTCTTATTATCGCTTCTTTATACCAGTTTGTTAAATCTGTATCTAAGATATACTCTTTTTTGATAGATGTTTTATCTTTTACTATAGCACTGATTTGACTATCTCTTTTATCTTTTACATCTATAAGTTGAACTTTAAAATTTTGTGTTTTATTTTGATTTAGTGTGGTGTATGGTTGAACCTCTACTCTTGTTTTTGTAGCACATCCTATAAATAATAGTGCAAAAATTAATATACTTATTACTTGTTTCATGGTGTATCTCCTTTTTATTTCTATTATTCTACCATTTGTTTATAGTGTAGTTGCTTATATCCCTCTTTTCTTTTTTTGTAAGCACTTAGGGTAAATCTATTTTTATTATCCAAAATATCTATAGCTAAACTATCTTTACCACCTCTTCCTATTCTTCCAAGATATTGAACTAATCTGCCATAATAAGAGATAGGTGTAGCTAAAATAATAGTATCAAGATGTGGAAAATCTATCCCTTCCCCAAAAAAAGATGTGGTTGCTAATACTAGATTTGCAGTTGAGATTTGAAGCATATTTTTAGATTGAATAGATTTTGTTAAGCTACCATGTATAGTGATAAAATCAATATCTTTAGCCTCTAGCAAAAGAGATAAATTTTCAATATGCTCAATCCTATCTGTTAAAAGTAATATTTTTCTATTTTTATATAGTTGGATTTGTTGGATTATGATATCGTTTCTTTGCTCATCATTGATAAGTTCTGATAATAGATCTGTAAAATTATCTGCTTGACTTTGAAAATTAGTAGTTACTATTTTTAGCTTATTGTTAAAAGTTATCTTTTTTTTAGCTTCATAGGCAATATTACCTAATTGTTGGAAAATCAAAGGTTGCATACCATCTTTTCTATTTGGTGTGGCACTTAGACCTAAAATATATTTTCCCTCATAGATTTTGATGATTTTTTCAAATGTCACTGCTGGTATATGGTGGCATTCATCAACGATTACAAAAGAGTAGTTTTTAATAATATCTGGATTATTTTTTAAGCTTTGGATTGTTGCAATATCTAATTTATTGTTGAGTTTATTTTTACCTTTTCCTAGATAACCAATAGATTTTTTATCTATTTGAAAATATGTCATAAACCTATCTATCCATTGATCCAAAAGCATATTTTTATGCACAATCACAAGTGTATTGACAGATCTTTGATATATCATCTTAGCACCTAAAAGTGTTTTACCAAACCCAGGTGGAGCAACTGCTAAACAAAAATCTTTTTTAGTTATATTTTCAATAGCCTCTTGCTGATCCTCTCTTAGTGTAAAACATACATCATCGAACTTCTCTTTTTTGACAAATCTTAGATCCTCATAGCTACTATTTATATTATATTTTTGCAACACTTTTATAACATCTCTCATTAAACCACGAGGCAAAATAAGAAGATTTTTTTTATCATCATAACTAAAAGATTTTATTTTTTTAGGTGTATTATAAAGTGGTTTTCTCAAACTTAGTAGGATTTTGATTTGTGGATTATCAAAAGTTGCAAGATCCTCTAACTCTTGGAGAAGTTGTTTTGAAAAATTTGTTTTATCCAGATATATCGCATCTTTGAGGATAAATCTATTGTTTATAGTTTTTTCTAGTTGTGTTTCTAATAGTTTTATTTGTTTATCTAATTGTTCTCTTTGAAGA
>CAJXII010000030.1 GCA_913054415.1 uncultured Arcobacter sp. | reverse complement strand
TAAAGCGGTACGCGAGCTGGGTTCAGAACGTCGTGAGACAGTTCGGTCCCTATCTTCCGTGGGCGTAGGAAAGTTGAAGAGATTTGCCCCTAGTACGAGAGGACCGGGGTGAACGTAGCACTGGTGTACCAATTGTTCTGCCAAGAGCATCGTTGGGTAGCTAACTACGGATGTGATAAGCGCTGAAAGCATCTAAGCACGAAGCCAACTCTAAGATGAACTTTCCCTGAAGATCCCAGTAAGACTAACTGGTTGATAGGTTGGATGTGTAAGCATAGTAATATGTTTAGCTGACCAATACTAATAGATCGTTTGGCTTATTTTTAACTTATTCTTTAGTTTACTATCTTATTAAGTGTAAAAAACTATAATATAAAAATCATTGTGTTTAAAAAAAGACTATTAATATTATAATAACTCAATATTTATAATATTGTTTTAAATGTTACTCCTGTAACATTAAAAATGAGACTTTAAATGTTGGTGGTTATAGAGAAGAGGTAATACCCAGTCCCATTTCGAACCTGGAAGTCAAGCTCTTCATCGCCGATAATACTGCCGGGTCCCCTGGTGGAAACGTAGGTCGCTGCCAACTTTTAAGGTCTCTTTCTTTTTAGAAAAAGTTTTTCTAAGAAACTTTTTAATCTCACATTATTTAACTAATCATACCTATTAACTTTAAAGTGCAACTAAATCAGTTCAAAACTATGCATCAATTTTCTTGAAAATTATGTTTATTAAATAAGACTAATTTTATCCTATTTAGATATAATTTCACACATTAATTTAAAAAAGGAGATATTAAATGAATTTAATACCACAAAATGCAGAGCAATTAGAGTTAAATGGAGCAACAGTTCCATTTTATAAATATGAGGAGGATGGTTTAAGAATTTTACAATTTGATACAAGTAAATCAGGTCATCCAGAGCCTATGGTAAATGCTATGGTTGGATTACAAAATTTAAGTGATTGTGATAAATTGGTTATGATCAATTCAAAACCACCAATGGGATTATATCCAAAAGTTGAAGCAGATTTTAATTTTTCTGATGAGATGTTAGCTGAGGGATTATATAAAATAACATTTACAAAAAAAGGTGAGTCTGCAAATACTGATTTTAGTGATACAGCTTGTAACGGGTAAAAAACTATGGCAGTATCAACAGATTTTGCCCCACCTTTTAGGTTAATAGCTCCCTATTTTGTAATAGGGACTGCTTTTTTAGTAGTAAGTTCAATTTTATTATTTGGACTTGATATAACATCTATAACAAATACAGATCCAAGAACTTTATCATTTGTTCATCTATTTCTTTTAGGATTTGTAATGATGGTGATATTTGGTGCTATGGCACAACTTGTGCCTGTTGTCCTAGAAACAGGGCATTTTGCAGTAGATCTTTATTATATCATATATCCTTTACTGTTTATAGGAACGATTATGATGGGGTATGGATTTTTATATTCACCTGCAGTTTTACCTTATGGTGGTGTAATAGTGCTAATTTCATTGATGGTGTTTGTGCTTGAAACATTTTTAACAATCAATAAGGTTAAAAAACTAAATCTAGTTATGGGCAGTGTCCTTATATCAAATATCTCACTATTTTTAGGTTTAATTTTTGGTATATTAATGGCACTTGGGTATGCTGGAGTTATTTCAGTTGATATATATACTTTACTTAGATCACATATATATCTTGTATTAACAGGTTATGTAGGTGTAACTATAATGGGTATGAGTTTGATATTGTTACCTATGTTTTGGTTAAGTCATAGTTTTTCATGGCAACCAGTTACAAATGCACTATATATTATAGTAGCAGGTGTTTTATTTGTAGTATCATCATCAATATTTAATAGTTCAATATTAGAATATATAGGATATGTTTTAAGTATCATAGCTTTAGGTTTTTATTTTTATCAGATATATATTATCTATAAAACAAGAGTTCGACTTGATAATGATGTTTATTTACACTCTTTGGTGTTTTCATATCTTAGTTTAGTATTTATTTTAGGAATAGGTGTTGTATATTTGTTTGTTCCAAATACAGTTTTATTTTTATCTATGGGATGGCTTGTATTATTTGGATATATAACATTTATGATCACAGGTCATCTTTATAAAATAGTTCCATTTTTGGTATGGTATCAAAAATTTTCACCATTAATTGGGAAAAGAAAAGTTCCTATGTTAAAGGATATGGTTCCCGAAAAAGGTGCTACCATGCAATTTGTTTTAACAGCAATAGGTGTATTAATAGGTGCTTTAGCTATCATATTACAAAATAATGATATTTTTAAAGCTGGAGTTAGTTTTTTAGTTGTTGGTTCTTTTTTTATGTTAAAGAACTTAATCTATATGATAAAATTTGAAGGATAATAATATGGCAGTAACAAAAGAGGATATTTTTAAAGCAGTATCAACAGTAAATGATCCAGAAGTTGGATTCAATCTTGTAGAGATGGGATTGATTTATGATGCATCTTGCGATGAGCAAGGTAATGCAAAAGTTGTGATGACACTTTCAACAAGAGCTTGTCCATTACATCAAATGATTGTGCAATGGGTTGAAGAAGCAGTTTTAAGAGAGATTGAAGAGGTTCAAAATATTGAAGTTGAAGTAGTATGGGAACCAGCTTGGAATATCTCTATGGCAGATGATAATGTAAAAAGACAACTAAGTGGGCTTTAAAAAATAATTGGTTAAAATCATTTAAAAGTTCAAAATTAAGGTATATCAATGAAAGTAGAATTATTACAACACAGTAGTTTAGAAGTTTGTGCACATGCTATTAGAACTTGTTGGCAAAGTTTTGACAATAGTGATGATGGTGGTGAAAAGGATAAAGATCTAATCAACCGTGTTGGTAATAAGTTTAAACACTCTTCTACTTTGGAACATCTTACTTATACATTTTATATTAGTGGAGTAAGTAGAGCATTATTACAAGAGTTAGCAAGACATAGGATGGCTAGTCCTAGTGTTAAATCTACAAGATATACTTTAAAAGAGTTAAAAGATGAAGAAACATTTACAGATGGATTATCAGCCCAAGAGTTATTAGAAAAATACAACAACCCTCAAGAGGTTTATGCTGATAAACATATGCAAATAGCTTCTAAATATTTAGTATGGACCAATGAGTTAATCGTAGATTATGCTTCACTAGTAGCTTTAGAAAATTTACGATTAATTCTTTTACAAGGTATCGGTAATGATAAAGCAAAATTTTGTTTACCAGAGAGTTATAAAACTGAACTTACTTGGACTATAAACGCTAGAAGTTTACAAAACTTTATCAATCTAAGAAGTGGAAAATCTGCACTTTGGGAGATAAGAGATTTGGCTAATAATATCTTTGAATCTTTACCAGAGGATCATAAATATCTATTTGAATCATCTTTGAATGATATTAAATAAAAATTATAAAATCTAATTTAAATAAATATTTTTTACAATTTCAATATCTTTTAATATTTGATTTTGAAGTTGTTTAGGATTATTGAATTTTTGATTTTCTCTTATTTTTTCATAAAATAAAATCTCTAAAGTTGAAGATGTAGTATCAATATCTTGATCTAAGATATGAGTTTCAATAGCAAAATTATTATCAGTAGATACTCTATGACCTATAAAAGTGATACTTTTATATTTGGTATTATCAATAATAGTTTGTGTAGCATAGATACCATTTTGTGGTATCAAAAAGTTATCAACTTGAATATTGAGTGTTGGAACAAATTGTTTTTGCCCTAAACCTTGCCCTTTAATAATATTGCCTTTTATTTGATAAGCTCTACCTAAAAAATCATTTGCTTGAACTGTTTTGCCTTGGGTGAGTAACTCTCTTATAAATCGTGAATGAACAGAGATATTATCTATTAGATATTCATCTATGATTTGAACTTCACCTTTGAAAATCTCTTTTAGATTTTGTGCATTGTAAAGTCTTTGTTTTCCAAAATGAAAATCATACCCTACTATTATTTTTGCTAATTGTGGAAAATCTTTTTTCAAAAGCTCTACAAATTGTGATCCACTTAGATGTTTTATATCATCTAAAGTATAATAAAATATAGGGTAAGAAGTAAAATTTCCACGATATTTTCTAGGAGTAAGATTTGCATAATTGGTATCTATTACCACAATAGCACCATCTTTATCTAGGTGTTTAAATAATTCTTGATGAGCAAGATGCATACCATCAAATCCACCAATTGTGATATTTGTAATATTATTTTTGGAAATAAAATAGTTCTTCAATATTGCCCTTTTTGCCTTTGATTTTACTTATATTGGTTTTAATAAGTTTCCAACCATACTCAAAACACTTATTTATAAAATACTTTCTTACTTTTTCTATAGCTTTTATATCTAATACTACACCATTTTTATCTCGTTTTATATCTTTGCCCACTTCATATTGTGGTTTAAAAAGTATAATAATATCTTTGTTTGCTAGATTGTTAATATCATCTAAAATATGATGGATACTAATAAACGATACATCACAAGTGATTATATCATATAATATATCAGATTTAAAATCTCTTATATCTGTATTTTCATATATTACAATTTTATCATTATCTTTTATTTTTGGATGTAATTGATTTGAACCTACATCTAAACAACTTACTTGTTTGACATTATGTTCTAAAAGTATCTGTGTAAAACCACCTGTGCTACTACCAATATCAAGTGCTATTTTATTACTTAAGTTTAGATTTTTTATATCTTCTAAAAAATATTTTAGTTTATATGCTGAACGACTTACATAAAAATTATCTTCAAGTATCTCTATAGATATATCATTATTGTCTATATTAAAAGAAGATTTTGTTATAATTTTACCATTAATTTTAACTTTTTTTGATGCGATTAACTCTTGAGCTTTATTTCTGCTTTGTATATCGTGATGTTTTGTTAAATATATATCTAATCTCATAGGGGAATTATAGTTGAAATTTGTTCAAACTAATATAAAAGAATCGATAAATGTATAAAATTAATAAACTAGATAACCCTTTTATAGTGATTTTTTTTCTTATAGCTATCATATTGATCAATCTGATATTTAGCACATATTTTATCCCAATATTTTTATTAACTATTGTTTTTATTATTTTTAATAATTGTATAAATAAAAAGTTTTACTATCAGCTATTTTTTACAGTCTTGAGTATTTTAATTTTAGAAAATCTCCAAGGGTTTCAACCATTTACTATTGTATTTTTATTTCTGTTGATATATATGTTTGTGAAACCATCTTTAAAAAAGATATTTGCATCTAGTGAGATTATCAATTATATTTTAGTTTTTCATATATATTTTGCTATATGGCTAATAGAGTTTTTTATCTATGGAGTTAGTGAGTCTATCACATCTATTATATTTATCAATCTAATCTTAGATATTTTGGTTATAGGTTTATTACTATGAGAATTAAATTAATTATATTTTTTATATTAGCTATATCTGCTTTGTTACTTTCTAGGGTATATTTTTTATCGATTAAGTCTAATAGTTATTATGAACAATTATCTCAGCAAAACTATATCAAAAGAGTTTATGAGATATCAAAAAGGGGAGTGATAAAAGATAGAAATGGAGAACTTTTAGCTATTAATCATTTGGGATTTTCTATATCTATTAAACCACATATGAGAAATAAAAAGCATATAGAAGAGGTAAAAAATATTGCTAAAACAATAGAGAAATATTTTCCAAAATATAAAGCAAATAGAATTTTAGCGACTTATAAAAGAGATGATTCACCATATAAGCATAAGTTTGTAAAAGTAGTTGATTGGATACCTTATAATAAATTTTTACGATACTATACTATTTTAAATAGTAATAAAAATATCAAAATCACAACAGCTTCAAGAAGATTTTATCCATATAAAGATGTAGCTGCTCATATCATAGGATATGTCAATAAAACTACTATAAAAGATAGAGAAAAAGATCCTCAAGCAAAATATTATGATTCAAAAGGTAAGACAGGTTTAGAGAAATATTATGATAAAAAATTAAGAGGAACTTTAGGATATAAAGATTTAAAAGTAAATGCTATTTATAAACAAGTTGATGTTTTAAAAGAGGTAAAACCATCTTTAAATAATGATATTACTACTACTATAGATATAAGATTGCAAGAGTATATTAAAAAACTAATGGGTAAAAAATCTGGGGCAGTTATAGTGATGAATGCTCATAATGGAGAGATATTAGCAGGTGGAAGTTTTCCTGAGTTTGATAATAATCTTTTTGTTGGTGGTATAGGATTGAAAGATTGGAATAAAATAAGAGATAACTTAAATCATCCATTTCCAAATAAGATGATAAATGGGAATTATCCACCAGGGTCAGTTGTAAAAATGGGAGTTGCATTATCTTTTTTGAAATATATAAAATCGCATAGAAGATTTAATGTTTATTGCACAGGTTCGCTTCCTTTGGGTAAGAGAAATTTTAGATGTTGGAAAGAAAAAGGTCATCATAAAACAGGTTTTGTAAAAGCTATTAGAGAGAGTTGTGATATATTTTTTTATGAGGGTAGTTTGCAAGTGGGTATTAATAAAATATCTCAAACTTTGGATCAGTTGGGTTTTGGTAAAACCACAGGTGTAGATTTGCCAAATGAATTTAAAAGTATCAATCCAAATAAACAATGGAAAAAGATTAGATATCATCAGCCTTGGTATGTAGGGGAAACAGTTGTATCATCCATAGGACAAGGATTTATTTTGGTTACACCTTTGCAAATAGCTAGATATACTGCTGCTTTGGCTACATCATCTTTACCACAACCACATCTTTTAAAAGATAAGAGTTTGATAAAAAATATTAAATTAAAACTTAATAAAAAAGATCTAAAAATAGTAAGAAAAGGGATGTTTGAAGTATGTAACTATCCAGCAGGAACAGCTACATCACATATAGATTCCAAAATCAAAATAGCAGGTAAAACAGGAACAGCACAGATTATTAGTATCCCTCAATCTGAAAAAAAACGGATGAAAGAGTATGAATTAGCTTATTTTAAAAGATCTCATGCTTGGCTTACAACTTATGGACCATATAAAGATCCTCAATATGTAGTAACTGTTCTTATAGAACATGGTGGACATGGAGGAAGTGCCGCTGGATATATTGTAAGTAGAATTTATGACAAACTACTTGAACTTGGTTATATATTACCAAAATATCATCAGAAGAGATAAATATTAATTTATCAGTTTATATCTTCATCTGATGATTTTAAAAACTCTAAGAAAAATACTCCAAATATTGCTAAAATAATAGATGTTATAAATGCGACTACTACTATTAAACCTCTTTTAGGTTTTGTTTTATCTTTTATATAAGCTACTTGTGCAATTGTGAGTTGTTTTACATTATATAATTCATTTGCTTTTGATAAAACTTTTTTTTGGACTAATGAACTAGCAAGTTTACTTAACTGATCTTTTAGTGCTAGATCAGTAGAGTGTTCTAACTCTTTATGATAATATGAAAGTTGTTTATCGACATTTATCATCTGCATCTTTCTTAAATATGATGTTAACTCTTTTAGATAAATATTAACTAACTTTTTTGCTAAAAATCTATCTTGTGAAGTTACACTTAGTGTAATTAAAGATGTTTTTTTATCACTTGCAATTGATATCATTAAAGTAAGTGTTTTATAAGCATCAAACATTTGTTCATCTAAGCTTTTTTGATCTTCTTTATTGTCCTCTTTTTTATGAAATATATTATAGATCCCATCATATCCCAATGCAAATACAAGATGCTCTTTATTTGGTTTTAATTTTTCTATAAGATTATATTTTTTGATAATATATTTTTCAAAGTTGTAGTCATTTAAAATAGTATTAAAAGATGTTGTAGCATCTACTTCTCCATCAACACCTAAATCTATATTTGCCATACCAGCTAAAGATCCAAGTCCACCTAATGATGATTTACTTTGTGTTGTTTGTGGAATTAGTTTTGTTTCACTTTTATAACTATTAGGTATAGATAAAGTATATACAATAGTTAAAGATGTAATAATAAAACTAAATATAACTATTTTAAATTTATTTTTCCAAATTGTTGAAAATAACTCTTTTAAATCTATCTCATCCTCTTCTATAAAATTTTGGTTAGCGATATTTTCTTGCATTATAATGATCCTATAGTATGTAACGAAGCAGTAGTGATAGCTAACTGATAAACCACTTGACTAACATCTTTCCAAAATAATAAATTTGAAGTAAATTTTAGTTTCATAGGGATAACTATGCTACTTCCTTGTGGAACATTATTAGAACATCCAAATAAACAATTAAGAGTAACTTTTTTTGCTTCACCTGTAGGTAATACAATATATACAGAATCTTGATCAGCTTTTTGTGTTAGACCACCGGCTTTTTGAATATAATCTGCAGCATCTAAATCTGGATCATATATAAATGTATTTTGATTTAAAACTTCACCATATATAGAAATTGTATCTATAAAACTTGGGATAATTAAAGTATCTTTATCTTCAACTCTTATGTTATATACAGAATTTTCAAATTTTGTAATATTATTATCAAGATCTATACTAATTCTACCTAAAGCTTGAAATCTTTTTGCTTGTTTTTCAAGCATATTCACCATCTGTATCATCTCTGTGCCATTTGTTGCAGCTTCTCCTGCTTCTCTAGCATTTACTGATATATAAGCTATCTCTTGTTTTAGTTTTGCTATAGCATCTTGCATTCTTTTTTCTTCATTTTTCTTTACACTAAGTCTAGAAAATACTGCACCTTTGATAAATGCATTTTTTGTAAAACCTCCTGCTCTTTTGATAACACTAGACAATTTTTCTCCAGATTCTACTGTATAAACTCCTGGGAATTTAACCTCACCTTTTAAAGTGATAGTTTTTTTATCATACCAATTTGGTATAGTAAATACACTTACTTCATCATTATCTTTTAGTTTAAATTTTGAAATATCATTAAAAGGAACTTGAAGTATATTTCTTATTCTTTCATTGTTTACAATAGTATATCTAACAATTTCAAATCTATTTTTAAATGCTTTTTCTGTAAATCCACCAGCAGCTAAAATAATATCTTTTAAAGTCATATTTTTACCTATAAGATATTTACCTGCATGTTTAATTTCACCTTTAATTACTATAGACTCTCTTGGAACCATCTCATCTATACTGTAAATATAGATACTATCTTTATCTTGAAGTTTTATATTTGATCTTCCATCTTTTAAAATGTCTTCTAAAGATAATGCAAGCTCTTCATTTTCAAATTTTTTACCATGAATATTGTTAACTCTGGTTAATCTTAAATAACCATTATAAACATCTTTTTTTAATCCACCAGCTATTTGGATCAAATCTTTTATAGTCATATTGGGATTTAAACTATAGCTATTTGGAATATTTACAGCACCTTTGATACTCACATTTTCAATTTTATTTGTCATATAATAATCAAATAATTCAATTTCATCAAATTTTGCAAGTGTATAATTCTCATCTACAAATGATATATGTGGCATAAGATCATCTGTATCATAAGTAGTCAATCGTATTTTAGAATAAGGTGTAGCACCTGCTATATTTATAAGATCTCGAACTTTCATATTATCATAATAAGCATATTTTCCAACTTTTCCTACAGGTTTACCTGTGATTGTTACAAATGGTGCTATATTGCTATTGTATCTGTTGAATATGAAAATTTCATCATCATTTTGTAACTGTATATCTTTTTTGCCATCTATTATATTTTTTAGATTGAAACTTATTATTTTTTTATCTAAATTATTTGTTTTTCTTTTGATGATAGCATAATCAAATAATGTATCATCTAAAAAGATACCTTTTAAAGTTAGTTTTGTAATCTCTTGATTTAAAAGTTTATGTAAGCTATTGTTATTTTGGAGTTCTCTTTCTCCTGGTCTTACTACATTACCATAAAGATAAATACTTTCTTTGTGAACTTTATCTATAGGATATACAAATACACTATCTCCATTTTTAAGATTAAACTTATTTGCTTGAGATAAATCAACTTCAAAAGTTTTGGTTTTATTATTATTTACAAATCTTTTTACTAAAAATCCATATTTACTAGCATTGTATTTTAAACCACCAGCAAAATTTAATAATGTTTGTAAATTTTCTTTATTTTTTAACTCATATATAGCAGGAGTATTTACCTGTCCATATATAGATACAAGCTTATTTACTTTTGGCACAAAAATAATATCCCCAGCTCTTAATATGATATTCAATGATTCATCTGCATCTTTTAAAAGTTTGTAAAAATCAATTATTGCTAAAATTTTATGATCTCTTTTTATAACAACATCTCTTATTGTCCCTGTAGATTTAATCCCATTTGCTAAAATAAGCAAATCTTTTACTGTTGATAAAGATGCTACATTATAAACTCCAGGTGCTTTTACATCACCTACTAGATTGACCTGAATTGTTGAATATTCAGATATATCAACTGTCACTTGTGTATTTGGATAATTTTTTTGCATAGTGTTAATAATAAGTTTTTGAACATCTGCAAATGATTTACCTGCAACAAAAATAGGTCCAATTTTTGGAATATCAATATTTCCGTTGTTGTTTACTTTAAGTGATAATTGATTATTTGTAGCACCGTATAACCAGATTTTTAATTGGTCATTTTTATTTACTATATAATAAGATGGAACTGCTAATGATGATAAATTTTTTTTATTTTTATTTTTAAAAAAGTTTAATCCATATCTTGATAGTTTTGGAGCTGTTTTATATGATTGTTTACTATAAAGATTTGATAATATTTGTTGATTTGTTTTATAACTAAATGGATTGATATATGTTGTTTTGGATACTATCTTGTTATCAATTGTATTATTTATATTTTTTTGTTTATTATCTTGATTTTCTTTTATATCTATTTTATTTTGAACAACCTCTTCTTGTGTTGTAGTCGTTGTTTTTGGTGTTTGATTAATTTTTTCTAATACTTGTTGTTTATCAACACCCGCTTGTGCCATTTTTGCTTTTGCTGCTGGAGTGTCTAAAATAGCAGGATTTGATTTTATTGCCGCTTTGATTTGTGTTGGGTTTAATGAATTTGCAGTTAAAATACCAACAATTACCGATAAATAAAAGATTTTCTTGAACATTGAATTATACCTTTTTTGTAAAATATGTGGTATTGTATCTAATAATTGTAAAAAAATAGATTAATTTTAACTAAGATTAATATTTACTTTGGTATAATTCGCATCGAACAAGGTGTTAAGTAGGGAAATATAGGCATTTATGTTTATATTGCTTTATCGCACGATAAGGTTACGCAAGCCGAACAGACTTTGTAATACAATTAAATATAAAGGATTTAGAATGAAAAAAATTTTATTCTTACTAGTTGCAATTGCTTCTGCTGCATTTGCAAATGATGGTGCTGTTGCAAATGAAACATTAAAAGCCTACTCAGTGTTAGCTGCTGGTGTTGGTCTTGGTATTGCTGCTATGGGTGGTGCTATAGGTATGGGTAGCACAGCTGCTGCTACAATTGCTGGAACTGCAAGAAACCCAGGTATGGGTGGAAAACTTATGACTACAATGTTTATCGCACTTGCGATGATCGAAGCACAGGTTATCTATACACTTGTTGTAGCTTTAATTGCATTATATGCAAATCCATTTTTAGGATAATATTAAAGTTTATACTTTTAAAGTCAAGTAGTTTTATACTACTTGGCTTTTTTTATTTATGCGACGGTGGTGGAATTGGTAGACACGCTATCTTGAGGGGGTAGTGCCACTAGGTGTGCGGGTTCAAATCCCGCTCGTCGCACCATCAAAATGCTTTTTGATTTGTGGCAGTAAATTTTCTTCTATTAAATTATATGTTTTTATAAATTGTTCAAACTCTTTTTTATCAGGATCTTCAAATCCAATATGGACTACTTTTGTATCTTTTGGAAATATAGGGCAAGTTTGTTTTGCATTATCACATACTGTAATAATCAAATCAAAATCTATATCTATAATATCATCTATTGTTTTAGAATAATATCTATCATCCCAGCAACTATTTTGTTGAAGAACTTTTTTAGCATTTGGATTTATTTTTTTAGTAGCTTTTACTCCTGCACTATAAGCTTTAATCAATGGATAAAGTTTTTTATTAATTATTGCTTCAGCTATGATACTTCTACAAGAGTTACCTGTGCATAATATTAATACTTTTTTCATAATATAAATTATTACCTTTTTTGATAATTATATCAAAAAAGTATAATAGTTTTATA